>NZ_MQUI01000118.1:0-591 GCF_001970915.1 Sphingomonas sp. Sph1(2015) | reverse complement strand
GTGGAACGGGTACCGGCAAGACGCATCTCGCCACCGCCATCACTGCCAATGTGGTACGAGCCGGCGCCCGCGGACGCTACTTCAACACAGTGGACCTGGTGAACCGGCTCGAGGAGGAAACGCGCCTTGGCAAGGCCAGCACGCTGGCGGCCCAGCTCTCGCGCCTCGACCTCGTGGTGCTCGACGAGCTTGGCTACCTGCCGTTTGCACGCTCGGGCGGTCAAATGCTCTACCACCTCGTCAGCAAGCTCTACGAGCAGACCTCCGTCATCGTCACCACCAACCTCGCCTTTGGCGAGTGGCCGACCGTCTTTGGCGACCCCAAGATGACCACCGCACTGCTCGACCGTATTACCCACCATTGCGACATCGTCGAAACCGGCAACGACAGCTGGCGCTTCAAACATCGAAGCTGACGCCCAGGACCACCGGCAGAGAACGCTTCGCGCTGGTTGCGCCTCCGGTCGGGCTACGCCCGCCCTACGCCGCAACCAGCGCGAACGGTGCACCCGTCATACCCGTCACGCTGCTCGACGAAGGGGGTCCCTTTTGGACGCCGATAGGGGGTCCTTTTTGGACGCCGATTGACAC
>NZ_MQUI01000117.1:0-597 GCF_001970915.1 Sphingomonas sp. Sph1(2015) | reverse complement strand
CTCGGTACGCGCCACATGTTTCTTGATGCGCTCTACCACCTCGTAACCAGCCTCAACATCCACCCCAGATTTTGCATAAGCATTTTTATTTTCTGTCATAATCAATTCCTTCTTTTTAAAATCACTACATTGAAAATTGCAAGGTTTTTCCAACTCAATCATCAATAAAAACTCGTTTTTTCCTTCAGGCTTTCCAGATAACGTTTTTCATAATCATAGAGCGGAGTTGGGTACTTGCCGTCAAAGTAAGCGACGCAAAGTCCGCCGTTTGGTGCATCTGTTTCCAAGCCGATGGACTCAATTAAACCATCAATGGACAGATAAGTCAGGCTGTCAGCTCCGATAATCTGGCGTGTTTCTTCTACAGAGTGATTGGCCGCAATCAACTCACGCCGTGTTTGAATGTCAATACCGTAAAAACACGGGTATTTGAGCGGCGGACTGGCAATGGCCACATGGACCTCTGCCGCACCCGCTTCACGCAGCAGCTGAACAATGCGGCGGCTGGTTGTCCCCCGAACGATAGAGTCATCCACCATGACCACACGTTTGTCTTTTACAATACTTGACACCGCCGATAATTTCATGCGCACACCC
>NZ_MQUI01000116.1:0-699 GCF_001970915.1 Sphingomonas sp. Sph1(2015) | reverse complement strand
GGTCTGAACCACGGCGTCGGGGAGCGAGCCGTTTGATGATCGATCCGGGGGATCGATCATAGGCGAGCGCCGTGATCGCTTCCGGGAACCCCTTCAAGCCATCGACGACGGCAAGCAGGATGTCTTCGGTGCCGCGGTTGCGCAGCTCGTTCATGACCCTGAGCCAGAATTTGGCGCCCTCGTTCTGCTCCAGCCACAGGCCCAGCACCTCCTTGGCACCCCCCGCCTTCGCGGGGGCAGGCTGCACGGACGCCCAGGGCGATATGGATCGCCTTGTTGCGCACCATGCCCTCGTCGCGGATCTTCACCCGCAAGGCGTCGAAAAAGACGAGCGGATAGACCGGATCCAGCGGCCGCTGCTGCCAGATCGCCACCTCGTCGAGCACCGCGTCGGTCACCGTCGAGATCAGGTCAGGCGACACCTCGATGCCGTACAGGTCGTGCAGGTGCCCGGTGATCTCGCGGGTGCTCATGCCGCGCGCGTACATCGACACGATCTTCTCGTCGAAGCCGGGAAAACGTCGCTGGTATTTGGCGATCAGCTGCGGATCGAAGCTCGCCTGCCGGTCGCGCGGCACGTCGATCGCCAGCTTGCCGGTATCGGTCGTTATCGTCTTCCGACCGTAGCCGTTGCGGGAGTTTCCGGCTCCGTCTTCCCCGGCCAGGTGATGATCCATCTCGGCATTCAGCGCGCGCTCG
>NZ_MQUI01000115.1:0-708 GCF_001970915.1 Sphingomonas sp. Sph1(2015) | reverse complement strand
GGCGCCTCGGGACGCGGGGTGGCGGGGATACAGCCCGACAGGGCGGCGGCCCCGACGATCGGGGCGAGGGAAGCAAAAGACAGGCGACGCATCGCATCCAGCCTATGCGGGAGGGGTCCCGGATGCTCAACCCCGTGCTGCGACAGGACGTGCCGATGCGGCGGGCATCGGATTCGTCATCGGAACCTGGCCTCGCCCCGGCGGTTCTCCGATCTAAACGGAGGTTAACATGGCCGAACACGATACGCCGACCCTGATCCTGGTCCAGTCCACCGTCTCGGGCACGCTGAAGATCGAAAGCCGCGATGGCGACGCGATCGGCAGCGTCCACGCCTTCATGGTCCACAAGCGTTCGGGCCGCGCGACCCATGCCGTGCTGGCGCTGGGCGGGTTCCTTGGCATGGGCAAGAGCTTCTATCCCGTGCCGTTCAGCCTGTTGCAGTTCGACCCGGTGGGGGATCAGTATGTCATCACCGTCGACCGCCGCCTGCTGGAGGGCGGGCCGAGCTGGTCCAACAATGCGCCCGTGTTCGATCAGGCTTATGCCGACCGGGTGGCGGGCTATTATGGGGTGGGGACGGAGAATCTGGATCTGGGGTGATTTTTTGAGGGTGGCCTCTGGGGGCCTGCCCTCCCCCATCCCCTCCCGCCTGCGGGAGGGGTGCGCCTGTGGCGACCACAAGCGCGCCTCATATCTTGAGCTTGCCG
>NZ_MQUI01000114.1:0-770 GCF_001970915.1 Sphingomonas sp. Sph1(2015) | reverse complement strand
CGCGTCGACCCACAGGCCTGGCTGACCGACACTCTCAAGCGCCTTGCGGGCGGCCACCGCATCAATGCACTCGGCGACCTCATGCCATGGGCATACGCCGCCCGCGTGGTGCGTTAACAGCGCTTACGCTGAAGCTACGGCTCGCTCATCATCTCGCGTCGAATCTCTTTCATAGGATCACGCACAGGGTTTCCCCCTGGCCTCCGCAGGGGACGGCGATCGTCATCGAAGGTCTGACGAATGCAGATCAGTAGGGCGATGCTGCCTGAGCAAATAGCGGCCTTTCTGCGATTGATGAGCGTCCGCTTTCTAGGGGTGGTTGGGGACCTCTGAATGACCGCAAATTGGGTCTCGACCGCCTCAGCGGCCCGCTGGTAAGCGAGCGCACGCCCAAACGACTGCTACCGTGATGGTGGGGTAGGGCTCGATGCCTGCGCCGCCGTCTCCTGCTACGCCTCTGAGTTTGGGCCGCAGTTTGCAAGAGGCTGTGGATCGGCGTGGAAAAGGGACCCCGGCAGCGGGGTGATCGGCGTCGAAAAGGGACCCCTCATCCCGTTGGTCTAGGCTGTTCGCTTGGCGGTGTGTCAGGCGGCGAGATCGGGATGCTGGTATTGGAGAGGGTGTTGAGGATCCGGCGCGAGCACGCGTCGGGGAAGGCCATCAAGGCGATAGCGCGGGACCTGCACCTGTCGCGCAAGGTGGTGCGCAAGGCGATCCGGGCGCCGGAAGCGGACATGGGGTATCGGCGGGAGGTACAGCCGCTGCCGAAG
>NZ_MQUI01000113.1:0-822 GCF_001970915.1 Sphingomonas sp. Sph1(2015) | reverse complement strand
AGCTCGGCGCGCCGGAACGCTTGATGATCAGCCCTGCAAATGTGGCGGTGTCGTTTGCTCGCATCGCCTGAAGCAACAATGGCCGCGTCGGCACTAGACTGACAAACAGAATCTTTCGCGTCTGCGCGCTTGAGGGTATCTATGTTGCAGAATTGATACAGGTAAGTGATGTAAGGAAGCTATGTGCAAGCTGCCGCGGTGATCCGCCCTGCCACCCCCGCCGACGCGGGGAGCATGAGAAAGTTGGGGGTCATGCCGCCTTCCGTTCGTCCCTCCACCTCTGAAAGTCATTGGCCAACGTGCCATCAAGGGTACGGACGCGGAGTTGCACAAGCAGATGCACCCCTCTGGGCGTCCACTGCATCTGTTGCTTCTTTGCGAAGCGCTTTGCGACGACCTGGTTGACGGTCGATTCCACGAAGGCGGTCGAGACTGCTTCGCCATATCGTCGTCGCTCGCCATAGTTCGGGATCATGCTGGCATTGGCGCTGATATAGCTTTCGAACTCCCGCAAATGCTTGAGGAGATTGCGAGCTTGCGGCGAGACCTGTGGGTGGCTCATCGGCTCGTCGGTGACATCCGGATCTGTCGCACCAAGCATTCTGGTCTCGACGTCGCCGATTAGGTCGAGAGCACGGCGCCAGTTGCCGTGCCAGAGGAAGTGCCGAACTCGCTCGAGAGTGGCGACGGCCACGGGGAGTGTCAGGAATTTCGTGTGCGGGCGGGCATAATGGGAAAGAAGGAGCCCCGAAATGTCCCGACGCAAAGAGCCTGCGATACCGAACGATCTGCTGGATCAGCTGCTGGCTGGCGCTGATGCTG
>NZ_MQUI01000112.1:0-860 GCF_001970915.1 Sphingomonas sp. Sph1(2015) | reverse complement strand
CGAACCGGCCTCGTGCCAGTATCGTCACATGACATCGTCATGGCTGTAGGCCTTGCTGCTATCCAGAAAGGCCAATCCGTCCCCGGTTATGCCGCCATCAGCAAGGTGACCGCGCAACAGCGCTTACGGTCAGAAGGAGCGTGGCACCTGTGACAACAGGCTATCGGTCCGCAAGGGCCCCCTGGAAGAGGCAAGCCTGACGGCTATCCAGCACGACCTGCTCACCGAAAAGCATGTGCGCCTGTTCATTGCGGAGTATGAGCGCGAAGCCACGCGACTTGCGCGGATCGACAGCCATGAGGCTGACACGGCCAGGATCCGACTGCAGCAACTCGAGCGCGAACTCGGCAATCTGTACGAAAATCTGTTGGCGGGTATCGCAACCCCTGCCCTGCGGCAAATGATCGATGAGCGGGAGAAGGAAAAGGCCCGCCTGATCTCGCGAGCCGCTACCGTCGACCGAGGTGTGGTCTCGCCTCCCTCGCTTTCAACGCCATCCGTTCTGCAGGCCCAGTTTCGGGCGCGGACCGCTGACCTGCGTAGCACGCTGCAAGATCCTGCAGTACGCGGGCAGGCGGCATCGATCATGTCGCGGCTTATCGAAAGCGTGACGATCTATCCAGACGAACCGGAGGGTTCCGCCGCAGAGGTGGTGGCCAGCGTGGCGTCATTGGTGGCGTATGCCACAAACGACAACGCCGCCCGTGAGGGCGGCGTATCGAGTTCTAAGGCGATGGTTGCGGGGGCAGGATTTGAACCTGCGGCCTTCAGGTTATGAGCCTGACGAGCTACCGGGCTGCTCCACCCCGCGGGGGTGTGAGGTTGTGAATGGGTTTTTTGTGTGTTCGCGGACTATAATG
>NZ_MQUI01000111.1:0-918 GCF_001970915.1 Sphingomonas sp. Sph1(2015) | reverse complement strand
AGAGCCCGACTCATAATTCGAGTTTTGCGATACGGCGTGTCATGCGCCTGATGGAAGCGATGATGAGCCAGGCTTCGGCGGAGGCGACGGACGCCTCCCAATCTTTGGCGAGACGCCGACATCGGTTGAGCCATGCGATGGTGCGCTCGACGACCCAGCGCCGGGGCAGGACGACGAAGCGGTGGGCATCGGAACGCCGGACGATCTCGATGGCGAGGTGGTCGATATGCGCGATAGCGGCGGCCAGTTTCTGCCCGGCATAGCCGCCATCGGCGAAGAAACGGCTCAGGGACGGATAGGCGTCGCGACAGCGTTCGATGAGGTCCGGTGCGCCGTCGCGGTCCTGGATGTCAGCGGAGAGCACCAGTCCGTCGAGGAGGTTGCCGGCCGTGTCGGTCGCGATATGGCGCTTGCGGCCCTTGATCTTCTTGCCGGCATCATAGCCGCGCGGCCCACCCGCTTCGGTGGTCTTGACCGACTGGCTGTCGATGATGCCCGCAGTCGGTTCTGCCTCGCGCCCTTCGGCAATCCGTACTCCGGCTACCAGCACCGCGTTGATCGCATCGAGCAGGCCGCTGTCGCGCATCCGGTAGAAATGGTACTGCACGGTCGTGAACGGGGGAAAGTCCCGGGGCAGTTGCGCCCACTGGCATCCCGTCGCGGCAAGGTACTGGATCGCGTTCCACAGATCCCGTGCCCGGTGCAGGCGCGGGCGGCCCACCTTCGTCGTTCGAGCCAGCAGCGGCGCAATGATCGCCCATTCCGCATCGGTGCAGTCGCTTGTGTAACGCAGCCTACTTCTGTCATGCTCGCGACGAGCGGTTTCGGTCCAGCCCATGTGCTCTCCAAGGTCTTCGCAAAACCCGGTGAATCACAACTGACTGAAATCGCTCAACCTAATTTTCGGTCGGGTTCTAA
>NZ_MQUI01000110.1:0-1065 GCF_001970915.1 Sphingomonas sp. Sph1(2015) | reverse complement strand
TTCAGCCGCACGATCTCGGCGCGGGTCGCTGCCCGCTCGGCGCGCAGGTCATCGATCTGCGCCTGCGTTTCCTTGCCCGCGACCCGCAGCGCCGCAAGCTCGGCCATGGTCGCGGCGAGCATGTCGCGCAGGCCTTGCGGGTCGGAAGGAAGGTCAGCCTCGATCAGCATCGCGGACGAGTGAATCAGTCCGCCCCCGCGGCGTCAACCGGGCAGTTGCGGCGGCACGGGCTTGCGACCACCATGGACCCGGCGCCAGTCCGCACCCTCCAGCAAAACCGCCATCTGCGCGGCCGTGAGCCGGATCACGCCGTCCCGGATGCCCGGCCAGCGGAAGCCGCCCTGCTCAAGGCGCTTGGCCATCAGGCACAGCCCCGTGCCGTCCCACCAGACCAACTTCACCCGGTCCGCCTTCTTCGCCCTGAACACGTACACCACGCCCGAGAACGGGTCGGCGCCATACTGCGCCTTCACCAGCGTCGCGAGCGAGTCCGCACCTTTACGAAAATCCACCGGCGCGGTCGCCACCATCACCCGCGCGTCGCTCCCCGGACCGATCAACGCGCACGCCTCAAGGCGCCGATCACCGCGCCAATGACATCGACGTCCGCGCCGCGTCCGATCTTCACCGCCACGCCGTCGATCTCCAGCTCGACCATGCCGTCGGCACGAGGCTGCCGGGCACGTCGTCGCACCGCTCGCGCAGGAACAACAGCATCCGGTACCGCCCCGACGATGGCGGGCACGAACAACGGCGCTCCCGCCTCCATTGCCTTGCGCGCTTCGCGCCGCCAGGTGAACAGTTGTGACGGGCACAGCCCGTGCCGCCTTGCTACCGCGCTCACGCTTTCCAGTCCGGCATGGCTCTCCGCGACCATCTCCGCCTTGGCTTCATCGCTCCACTCGCGACGCCGGCCCGCCCCCGTGAACACCTCGAACCGAACCGGCCTCGTGCCAGTATCGTCACATGACATCGTCATGGCTGTAGGCCTTGCTGCTATCCAGAAAGGCCAATCCGTCCCCGGTTATGCCGCCATCAGCAAGGTGACCGCGCAACAGCGCTTAC
>NZ_MQUI01000010.1:0-103370 GCF_001970915.1 Sphingomonas sp. Sph1(2015) | reverse complement strand
GGGGGGGGGGTGGGGGGGGGGCATCGCCATGGGCGTTTCGCTTGCGGAAGCGCCCCACCCCCGGCCCCTCCCCTGAAGGGGAGGGGTGAGCAGAGTTGATCGTTTTCGACTCCAGGAGGACTTCACTCGGCGTAAACGGCCGGGAAATGCAGGTCTTCGTTAACCATTTTCGCGGCATAACCCGTTCAGCCTGAGCGAAGTCGAAGGCCACGGGAAAACCTCACCCATTCGGGATCAAAGACCGCATCATGGACGCCCAATATTTCCTGACGCTGGCCAACCAGAGCATGTGGGTGCTGGCGCTCGCCGCCGCGCCGATCCTGGTGCCGGTGCTCGTCTCGGGCCTGGTGATCGGCATGATCCAGGCCGCGACCTCGATCAACGAACAGACGCTGTCGTTCGTGCCCAAGCTGATCGTCGTCGCCGTCTCGATCCTGATCTTCGGCAGCCTGATCGTCGGGCTGCTCAGCGACTTCATGGTCAGCATGTTCGAGCGTATTCCCGATCTCGTGAAGTAACCATGCTCGGCTTCGGCCTCTCGATCGAGCCGCAGGCTTGGGCGATCCTGTTCCTGATGATCCGCATCGGGGCCGCCTTCATCACCGCGCCCGTGTTCGGCGCGGTGTCGATCCCCCTGCCCGTGCGGGTCAGCCTGGCGGGTGCGATCGCCTTTCTGGTGAACTCGGTCCATCCGGTCGTGCCGCCGCCCGTCATCTTCTCGGTCCCCACCATCATGTCCGTCGCGGGCGAGGCGATCGTCGGCCTGGCGCTGGGCCTGATCCTCCAGATCGCCTTTACCGCGCCGCTGGTCGCCAGCGAGCTGATCGGCGGGTCGATGGGGCTCAACTTCGCCACGACCGTCGATCCGCTCAACGGCCGGTCGAGCCAGGCGCTGGGCCAGTTCTTCACCGTCATGCTGACGCTGTTGTTCCTGTCGGTCGACGGGCATCTCGTCCTCGTCGAGACGATCGTGAAAAGCTATGAGGCGCTGCCGCCCGGACAGGCCTGGATGACCCCGGCACAGTTCAAGGCGATCGCGCTGTTCGGCGGCTATGCCTTTCTCGCCGGGCTGCTGCTGGCGCTGCCGGTCGGTTTCCTGCTGCTCTGCCTGAACCTCGTCATGGGGATGATGAGCCGCGCGGCGCCCTCGCTCAACCTCTTCTCGGTGGGCATGCCCGCCGCGCTGACCATCGGCGTCATAACCATCGCCGTCGCCTTCCCGGCGATGGGCGATTATATGCTCGTCATCATCCGCGAGGCGCTGGCCGCCACCGAGACATTGGTGATCGGCTGATGTCGGAGGGCGGCGAAAAGACAGAAGCCCCAACCCAGAAGCGCCGCGACAAGGCGCGCGAGGACGGGCAGATCCTGCGCAGCCGCGATCTGGCGGCGGCCCTGGTGATGATGGCGGGCATCGCCTGGCTGATGTTCGCGGGGCCGACCTTGCTGGGCGCGTGCAAGGCGGTGATGGCGACCAGTTTCCAGTTCACCCATGCCGATGTAGAGGATTTCGAGCCGTTCCGCCCCTTGCTGGAGGCGGGGGGCAAGCTGTGGCCCTCGCTCGCCTCGCTGTTCGCGGTCACGATCGTCGCGACCATCGCGTCGCAGGCGGGTCTTGGCTCGCTCCAGTTCAATCCCAAGGCGATGGCGCCCAAGCCGTCCAAGCTGAACCCCGCCTCGGGCCTGAAGCGCATCTTCGGCACGCATGGCTGGATCGAGCTGGGCAAGTCGCTGCTCAAGGTCGTGCTGCTCGGTGCGCTGGGCGCCTATATGCTGTGGAAATCGTCGCACGCCACCCTGGGGCTGGCGCAGTCGGACCTGAACGGCGCGATCGGATCGCTGGGCGGCACCTTCATCACCATCCTGCTGGTCATGGGCTTCGGCCTGATCCTGATCGCCGGGTTCGACGTGCCGATCCAGATCATCCAGCTGTTCTCCAAGCTCAAGATGACCAAGCAGGAGGTCAAGGACGAGCATAAGGAAAGCGAAGGCAATCCCGAGGCCAAGGCGCATATTCGTGGCAAGCAGCGCGAGATGTCGCGCCGGGCGGTGCGCGCGGCGGTGCAGGAGGCGCATGTCATCCTGACCAACCCGACCCATTTCGCCGTCGCCCTGCGCTACGACCGGGGGCAGGACGAGGTGCCGGTGGTCGTCGCCAAGGGACGCGGCGCGACCGCGCTGGCCATTCGCGAACTGGCCGCCGAGCTGGAGACGCCGGTGCTGGAATATCCGCAGCTCGCCCGCGCCGTCTATTACACCAGTCGCGAGGGGCAGGAGGTGCGCGCCGACCTGTACCAGGCGATCGCCGTCGTCCTCGCCTTCGTCTTCGGCCTCAATGCGGGCGCGGGCGGTACGTCGCAGCCGCCCGTCGAGGTGCCGGTGGGCGCCCGCTTCGACGAGAACGGCGTCGAACAGCCATGATGCGTATCGCCCTGCGCCATTCGTCGCATCCCCCTAAAGCCCGACGGCCGGCGGCCGTTAAGCATGGCAAGCGCGCGCCGGAGTATCGTCGATGACCACCGTTTCCTCGAGCACATCGTCCAATAGCACGACGACCTCCTCCACATCCTCGTCCAGTTCGGCGAACGCGAGCAACGCGGCGCAGAATGCGACGAAGACCGCCGCCCAGCAGCTGTTCAACTCGTTGCAGGCGGGTTCGGGCATCGACCTGTCGACGGTCGTCCCCTCGCTGATCGAGGCGCAGTTCGCCGTCAAGACCGCGGCGCTCAAGGCGCAGGCCGACACGCTGACCTCAAAGATTTCGGTCGTGTCGTCGATCAAGAGCGCGATCACCGATTTCGCCTCCGCGCTGGCCTCGCTGGCGAGCGGGGGAACGCTCGCGACCCAGGCGACCAGCTCCGACCCCTCGACCATGAGCGTGACGACGGCGGCGGGCGCCAAGCTGTCGGGCATGTCCAAGTCGATCACCGTCAATGCGCTGGCCAGCGCGCAGGTCTCCTCGACGAAGGCGTCCTTTTCCAAGACGGCCTCACTGGGCACCGGCAGCCTGTCGATCAAGGTCGGGTCGAAGGATGCCGTATCGGTGTCGTTCGGCGCCGACGATTCGACGCCGGGCCTGCTGGCGGCCAAGATCAATGCCGCCAATACCGGCATCACGGCATCGGTTGTCACCGATGCGGGCGGCAATGCCTTCCTGTCCTTCACCGGGGCCAGCGGCAAGGACAACAGCTTCACCATCACCGCGACCGAAGGCGATACGGCGGGGCTCGCCCGGCTGAACGTCGGCAACGGGGCGACCGGGACCGCCACGTCCTCGACCGCCGCCAATGCCAGCATCACGATGGACGGCGTCACCGTCGAGCGGGCGAGCAACAGCGTCAACGACCTGGTGCCCGGGGTGAACATGACCCTGTCCGCGGTGTCGACCAAGCCGCTGTCGCTGACCGGCTCCAGCCCCAGCGCGGCGCTCAGCACCGTCGTGTCCAACTTCGTCTCGACCTATAACGACAATATGACCGCGCTGAACAAGGCGATCGACCCGATCACCGGCGATCTGCGCGCCGATCCCGCCGCACGTTCGCTGGCCCAGACGATGCGCACGCTGACCACGACCAAGCTGGTGCCCGGCAGCGACGTCGATCTCGGCCCCAAGACCTTGGCCGATCTGGGCGTCAGGACCGAGAAGGACGGCACGCTGACCATCGACCAGACGCAGCTGGCCAAGGCGCTGTCGACCTATCCCGATTCCGTCGAGAAGATGTTCCAGTCCAGCGGCGACAATCTGATCGGCCTGTCGGCGCGGATGAACAGCATCCAGCTGTCGGCGACCAGCAGCGTCTATGGCCTGACCGCCTCGTACAGCAACCTGACACAGGCGCAGAAGGATCTGGCGGATCAGCAGAGTCGCCTGTCCGACAATCGCGAACGGGCCAGCGACGCGCTGACCGCGCGCTTCGCGGCGATGAACAGCCGCGTCTCGGCGTACAAATCGGCACAGGGTCTGATGGATCAGCAGGTCAAGATGTGGACGAAGAGCAACTGATATGACCTATGCCTCCGCCCTTCTGACCGATCCCGCCGCCGTCTATCGCCAGATCGACGTGGTCGGCCGCACCGCCATGGCCGACGGCCCCGCGCTGGTGCAGCTGCTCTACGAGGAACTGATCTCCGCGCTCCGTTCGGCCGCCTGGGCGACCGAGCATGGCCAACTCGCACGCAAGAGCGAGCGGGTGACCCGCGCCACCGCCATCCTGTTCGCACTGGAGGCGGGTCTGGATTTCGAGAATGGCGGCGATATGTCGATCACCTTCGCCCGCCTCTATGGCGGCGCGCGCAAGCAGATCGTGGACGCCTCGCTGGGCCAGGACGCGCAGATCTTCCGTAACGTCGCGGCGAGCATCGCCGATATCGCGGAGGCATGGGAAACCGTTCGCAAGATGAACGCGCCGAAGGGCAAGAATTAGAGCATGATGACATGGGATCGCACCAAGCCTAGCCCCCTTCAGGGGAGGGGTTGGGGTGGGGCATCGCTACAGGCCCGGCGTTTGCGGAAACGCCCCACCCCCGGCCCCTCCCCTGAAGGGGAGGGGTGGATCAAGCTGATGGCATCATGCCTTAACGCTCAGGCGCATCCCTCACGCCGTTCAGCCTGAGCGAAGTCGAAGGCCAGGGGTTTCCCGAGCGACTCGGCGACGTGCCGGGGGTGCGCTTCGAATTCGCTCGGCGCGAAAGGCGGCTGGGTACGGAAAACGGTATGCCTTAACGCCGGAACCAGTGTTTCTGAACGAAATAGATCACGATCCCCGCCGCGATCAGCGCGCACGTGCCCAGGATCGCATCGAACGCCCACGGCTCCTCGGCATAGGGCAGGTTCTTGACGTTCATCCCATACAGCCCGGTGATGAAGGTCAGCGGCAGGAACACCATCGCCACGATCGAGATGACGAGCGCGCGATTGTCGATCTGCTCGGCCCGCATGTCGGTCAGCGTTTCGTGGACCAGCGCGGCGCGCTCGCGGATCGACTCCAGCTCCTCGGCCATGCGCGCGGCGCGGTCGGCGGCGGCGGAGAGATGCAACCGGTCGTCATCCCCCAGCCAGTCGCCGGGCAGCGCCGCCAACTTCTCCAGCGCGGCGCGCTGCGGGCTGAGGAAGCGGCGATAACCGATCGCGGCGACGCGAACCCGGCTGACCGTGCGGCGCAGCTGGAACACGCGATGTTCGTCCAGCTGCTCCTCGCAACTGTCCAACTCGTCGCCCAACCCCGCGACATCGGGGTCGAGGTCGTTGGTGATGGCGGTGGCGAAGGCGGTGATCAGGTCGCCCGGATCGGCGATGGTGCCGCCCTCGACCTCCTTGCGCACCGTATCGACCGCCAGCAGCGGGCGGCGCGTCACGGAATAGACCCGGCCCTTCACCGCCCAGATCCGCACCGAGGCGAGCATGTCCGACCCGTCGAGCGGCTGGCTGCTGCGGCCGCGCAGGTTCAGAAACGCCCCCTCGCCCACCGCCTCGCAGCGCGGGCGGGTTTCGGCGGCGGTCAGCGCGTCGATGACATAATCGGCGAGATGCGCGGAATCGCGCAGCCAGCGTTGCGCGACCGCGTCGTTGGTCTCCAGATGCACCCAGACCAGCCGTGCCTTGGCATCCACCGCCTCACGGATCGGGATCGCCTCGGCCTTGCCGCCATCGATGCCATAGGCGAAGCCGGTCATGCGCCGCGGCCCATGGCCAGGTCGACGATCTGCCCCTCCCCCGGCTCGGCCGGGAGCGCGTCGCTTTCGATCCGGACCGCGTCGGCACGCGCCCGGTCGAGGATCGCGGGCGGCACATCGGCGCGGTGATAGACCCGATCGGCCGCCGCCAGCGCCCGCGCCTGGCGCAGGGTCAGGTCGTCGGGATCGGTCGAGGTCAGGACGAACGCCTCGACCCTCGCCGCCGGACGGTCGGCCTGCGCCAGCCAGCCCGCGACATCGGTCTCGCCCGCCAACGGGTCGAGCGCCCCGCCGGGCGATAGCGCCGCCCCGATCGCCCGCCGCCGTTCCGCACCGTCGGGGAAGCGCGCGCGCAAGGCGCTACGGGCCGCGTAAAGCCCCTCGGCCAACCTGCCCAACCCGGCAGGGAGCAACGTCTCCAGTCGCTGGCGCAACGCCGCCGCGAGTCCCGCCGACACGCCGCCGGTGCCGATCGCGACGATCACGGGGCCGCGCTCGACGATGGCGGGCAGCGTGAAGTCGCACGCCGCCGGGCGGTCGACCGCATTGACCAGCACGCCGCGCGCCTTCAGCCGGGCGATGGCGGCTTGCGCTTCGTGCTCATCCTCGATCGCGACGATGGCGAGTGCGGCCTGGGCGTCTTCGCCGACGACCTGCGCGCCCGCGCGGTCGAGCAGGCGGCGCTTGGCCTCGGCCGGTTCGCCCTCGCCAACCAGAATGACCGGACGGCCACCCAGCCGGACGAACAAGGGCAGACTACCGAGACTCACCCATTCCTCCCCATCTCCGATGGGGAGGGGGACCGCCGCGAAGCGGTGGTGGAGGGGCAAATGTCCCCGGCCCCTCCACCACGCCCTGCGGGCGCGGTCCCCCTCCCCAAGCAAAGCTTGGGGAGGATTGGGGCATGGGGCCTCACTTCTTCAGCCACTCCGGCACGCGCTCGGCGGCGATGATCGTTTCGGCGGCGATGCGGTCGGCGACGACGGCGAAGCGGTCGCCCTCGACCATCACTTCGGGCACCAGCGGGCGGCTGTTATAGGTCGACGCCATGGTCGCGCCATAAGCCCCGGCGGTGCGGAACACGGCCAGGTCGCCCGACTTCACCGCGTCGATCTCGCGATTCATGGCAAAGGTATCGCCCGTCTCGCACACCGGCCCCGCGATGTTCGCCATCATCGTCTCGCCGGTGGGTTTCACCGCGACGAAATCATGATGCGCGTCATACAGTGCAGGCCGCATCAGGTCGTTCATCGCCGCATCGACGATGACGTACGGGTTGGCGACGCCGGGCTTCACCCAGACGACTTCGGTCGCCAGCACCCCGGCATTGCCCGCGATCACCCGGCCCGGCTCGAACATCAGTTCGACATCCCAGTCCTTCGTCACGCGCGCGACCATCTCGCCATAAGCGGCGGGTGCGGGCATCACGTCGCCCGGCTTATACGGTACACCCAAGCCACCGCCCAGATCGACGCGGGTAATGCGGTGCCCCGCCCTGCGCAGTTCGGCCACCAACTCACCGACGCGCTTATAGGCGGCCTCCAGCGGCGCAAGATCGCCCAGCTGGCTGCCGATGTGGCAGGCGACGCCCTTCAGGTCGATGCCGGGCAGCCCCGCCAGACGATCGAACATGCCGAGCGCCTGATCGATCGGCACGCCGAACTTGTTCTCCTTGCGCCCGGTCGAGATCTTGGCATGGGTGCCCGCATCGACGTCCGGGTTCACGCGCAGCGTGGCGGGGGCGACCAGCCCGCGCTCATGCGCCAGCTCGGCCAGGACTGCGCCCTCTTCCTCCAGCTCCAGGTTGAACTGGCCGATCCCGGCTTCCAGCGCCGCGACCAGTTCGGCTCGGGTCTTGCCGACGCCGGAGAAGACGATGTCCTCCGGCTTCATGCCTGCCGCCAGCGCCCGGCGCATCTCGCCCACCGACACGACGTCCGCGCCGTAACCCTCATCGGCCAGCACGCGCAGCACGGCGATGTTCGGGTTCGCCTTGATCGCATAGGCCAGATGGACACGCGGCAGGGCGCTCAGCCCCTCGCGGAACACCTGCGCATGACGGCGGAAGGTCGAGGCGGAATAGATGTACACCGGCGTACCGACTTCGGCCGCGATCCGGGATACGGGCACGTCCTCCACATGGAGTTCGCCGTTCGAGAAGTGAAAATGGTCCATCAGCGGGGGGGCAAATCAAATTCGTCCGAGCGCCGGTCCTGCGACTGGGTCATCAGTTCGTCGGAGCGCTGCGGGCGTTGTTGGGGGGTGGCCGTCAGCAATTGCTGCGGCGTCGGGGTCGCGGTGGCGCCGCGCGGCGCGACCGGCAGGCTCTCGCCCTTGGCCGGTTGCAGCCGGTTGGCCGCGCCACAGCCGGTCAGCGCCAGCGCGACCAGCAGGGCGAGCGCGGGCTTCATGCCCGCAGGCCCCGTG
Source organism: Sphingomonas sp. Sph1(2015) (assembly GCF_001970915.1). NCBI lineage: Bacteria > Pseudomonadati > Pseudomonadota > Alphaproteobacteria > Sphingomonadales > Sphingomonadaceae > Sphingomonas > Sphingomonas sp. Sph1(2015). The sequence continues at coordinate 95,270 of NZ_MQUI01000010.1, read as the reverse complement.
CGGTCGCGATGGCGGCGCGGACATTGGCAGGCGCGGTGCCGCCGAAGCTGACCCGGCTGGCGACCGAGGCATCGACCGACAGCACGTCATAGATGCGCTCATCGATCCGCCCATCGATGCCGGTCAGCTCGTCGAGTCCCAGCTGGTGCAGCATCACGCCCTTCTCCTCGGCCAGCTTCACTGCGCGGCCGGTGATGTGATGCGCCTCGCGGAAGGGAATGCCGCCGACCCGCACCAGCCAGTCGGCCAGATCGGTCGCGGTCGAGAAGCCCGCCTCCGCAACAGCCCGCATCCGCTCGGTACGGAAGGTCGCGCTTTCAACCATGCCGGTCATCGCCGCGATCGACAGCGCCAGCAGGTCGTGCGCCTCGAACACCGGCGGCTTGTCGTCCTGCATGTCCTTGGAATAGGCGAGCGGCAGGCCCTTCATCGTGACCATCAGGCTGGTCATGCAACCCATGATCCGGCCCGCATGGCCACGCACCAGCTCGGCCGCGTCCGGGTTGCGCTTCTGCGGCATGATCGAGCTGCCCGTCGACCATTGGTCGGACAGCGCGACAAAGCCGAAGGGCTGCGACGCCCAGAGCACGAACTCTTCCGCCAGCCGCGACAGGTGCAGCGAGCAATTGGTCGCCGCCTGAAGGAAGTCGATCGCGAAGTCCCGGTCGCTGACCGCATCCAGCGAGTTGCGCGTCGGCTCGTCGAAGCCCAGCGCCTGCGCCGTCATGTGCCGGTCGACCGGAAAGCCCGTCCCCGCCAGCGCCGCCGACCCCAGCGGACACTGGTTCATCCGCGCCCGCGCCGCCACGAAGCGACTGGCATCGCGCACGATCATCTCGTGATAGGCCATCAGGTGATGGCCCAAAGTCACCGGCTGCGCGGACTGAAGGTGGGTGAAGCCCGGCATCACGCTGTCGGCATGTTCCTCGGCCCGCGTCAGCAAGGCGTTCCGCAGCGCGCCGAGCGCGGCCAGCGTCTCGTCGATCGCGTCGCGCACCCACAGGCGGAAGTCGGTCGCCACCTGGTCGTTGCGCGACCGCGCGGTGTGCAGACGCCCCGCGACCGGGCCGATCAGCTGGCTAAGCTTCGCCTCGGTCTGCATATGGATGTCTTCGAGGGTCAGATCTTCGGACACGCCATTGGCGGCGTAATCCTCGGCGACCTTATCGAGACCGGCCGCAATCGTCGCGGCGTCTTCGGCCGAGACGATGCCCTGTTTGCCCAGCATCGCGACATGCGCTTTCGACCCGGCGATGTCCTGTTTCCACAATCGCTTGTCGAAGGGGATGGACGCGTTTATCTCGCGCATCACCGCGGCGGGACCTTCTGCGAAGCGCCCGCCCCACATTGCGTTGGAGCCGCCCATGTCGTCGCGTACCGTGATCGCCTGTCTCCTGGGGCTGATGGTCGCCGGGTGCGATAAGCAAAGCCCCGCCCCGGAGCAAGCCGCCAACACTTCCAGCGGTGAAGTTTCGAGCGGCGAAGTCACCAGCGGCGAGGCGTCCGGCACGTCGGCCGTGGAAGCCCCCAGGCCCGCCGGTGCGGTCGACCGCAGCCACAAGGGCGAGGCCGCGCCGCTGCTCGGCTTCACCGCCATGGACGGCAAACCAACGAGCCTGGCCGATTTCCGGGGGCGGCCGGTGCTGGTCAACCTCTGGGCGACCTGGTGCGGGCCGTGCGTCGCGGAGATGCCGACGCTCGCCGCCATCGCCCAGCGGCTGAAGGGCAAGGTCGCCGTCATCGCGGTGGCGCAGGACGACATGGCCAAGGTGAAGCCGTTCCTGGCGGGCAAGAAGCTGGACGCGTTGCCCATCTATCTCGACCCGAAACTAACTCTGAGCGTCCACTACAAGGCCAATCTGCCGACCACGATCCTGTACGGCGCGGACGGCAAGGAGATCTGGCGCGTGACCGGCGGCTTCGACTGGGCCGGGGCCGAGGCGACCGAGCTGCTCGCCGAGGCGAGATAAGCCGGACGCCCCGCCCCGCAGAAAAATCCCCGCCCGGCGTGAACCGGACGGGGCAGGCTAGGGTAAAGTGGTTGGATCGGGGGCGGCGCTGGACCGCCCCCTTTTGGCATCAGAACTCCGCCGTCAGGCCGATGAACACGGTGCGGCCCACCGCATCGTACATGCCCGGATAGGTGTTGCCGTTGCCGAACGCGGCCAGCAGGCCCTGCGCGATGATCGGCGGATCCCGGTCGAACAGGTTGTTCACACCGGCGCGGAAGGTGATGCCGTCCTGCACCTTGGCCGTGCCCGCCAGGTCGAAATAGTTATAGGCCTTGATCCGGCTGTTGAAGATCGACGGCGTGTTCGCGAAATTCGGGTCGGTCGAATTGTTGGTCAGCTTCGTCGGGCCGATATAGCGCCAGTTGAGCGAGATCGAGCCGACCTTGGCCGCATCGGTCCAGGTGAAGCGCGACTGGTGACGCCATTCCGGCATGGGCTGGCCGCAGGTCGGGCCGAAATAGCCGACGCAATCGAACGAGCCGAGGCCGGGCACCGGCTCGTTCACCAGCTTGCGGTTCCAGGTCCCCTGGAAATCGACGGCGAGCGACCCCGCGCCGCCCAGCGGCTGCGAATAGCTGAGGCCGAAATCGACGCCCGAGGTGCGCAGCGAGCCGGTGTTCTGCGTCGTCGAGACGATATAGCCCTGATCGCCGAAGATGATGCCGCCGCGCGGATCACGCTTGAACAGGTTGCAGAAGAACGGATTGCCGGTCGCGATGCACTGGCTGATCGTCTGCGACACCGAAATCGAGCTGATATAGTCGCGCACCTTGATGTCGAAATAATCGACGGTCAGCGACAGGCGGCGCAGGAAAGTCGGCGTGAACACGATGCCGGCGGTGAGCGTATCGGCCGTTTCGGGCTTCAGCGCCGGGTTGCCGCCGAACTGCGCGGTACACGTTTCCGCCGGGCAGTCGGTGATGCGGCCATATTGCGCCTGGGTCACGCCGGTGCGGGCGCACTGGGCGAAGGTCGCGGTCGGCGTCGCGGTGGCACAGGGGTCCTGCGCGCTGACATTGCCGTTGAACTGCGGTCCGAACAGCTCGGACACGTTGGCGGCGCGGATCGCGCGGTTATAGCTGCCGCGCAGGCGGATGTCGCTGCTCGGCGCCCAGGACAGCTCGGCCTTGTAGGTCGACACGATCTTGGACAGGTTGGAATAGTCCGATCCGCGATACCCCGCGTTCAGTGCCAGTTCCTTGACGAAGGGCTTGTTCTGGATGATCGGCACTTCGATTTCGGCGAACACCTCGTTCACGTCGAAGCGGCCCTGGGTTTCCTTGGTCCCCTTTTGCAGCGCCAGCGCGTCGGCCTTGAACTCCAGGCTCTCATACCGGTGCTCGATGCCCAGCACGACGCCGATGCCGTCGTCCGACCAGGGCGACTTGACGCCATAGGTGCCCAGGTCCGCGCTGATATTGCCGCTCAGGACCGTTTCGCGGTCGACGCCGCGGGTCGAGGTCGGCGCATAGATATAGCCGAACGCGGCGTCCGAGATGCCGTTATAGCGGAAGATGTCGAGCGGCACGCATTGCGGGTCGCTGCCGTCGATCACCGACTTGCAGGTCGGGGTGCCGTTGACGTTGACGACCTGGATGCCGCGATTGGCACGCGACGGGTCAATGTCGTTCTCATAGGTCTCGTTATAGAGAACCGTCGAGAACAGCGCGTTGGCGTCGTAACGGATGCCCGGCGCGATCTCGCCACGAACCCCGCCGGTGACGCGGAAATCGGTGTGGCGCAGGTCGTCGCGACGCGGACGGGCGTTTCCGGCCACCGGGCGATAGCCGATATAGGCCTGCTGCGTCGCATTGGTGCCATAGGCGTTGCCGCACAGGATCTGGCCCTGCTGCGCGCTCAGGAACGGATTGTCGCAGTTGATCGAGTAGGTATAGCCCTGGAACAACGCGGACGGAGCGACCTGTGAATTGGTGTGGTCGTCCATGAACATGAAGCTGCCATAGGCTTCGATCGCGGGCGAAATCTCGTACTTGGCAAAGGCCCCGGCCGTGTAGCGGGTGTCGTTGCGCTGGAAATAGTTGAGCGGCGCGTAATTGTAGCGGAAGCTGGAGTCGTACGGCACCCAGGTCCGGTTGCCGTCGCGCGTGTTGTTGAACCGGCCCGCATCGGCGTTCGGCCCGGTGATCGGATCGAACAGGCCGTACTGGTTGTTGCTGGAGCCGCCGCAGGTCAGCGTCGAATTGCCCGTCCCCGCCGGATCGAAGGCGCAGGAGGACACGTCGCGGTCGCCCTGCAGCACCGGCTTGGTGTCGCGATAGCCGAAATAGGCGGTCACATTGCCGCGCCCGTCGGGGAAGTTGGTGCCGAAGGCGACGTTCACGTCCAGCTTCTGCCCGTCGAGGATCATCGGCTGGGCGAGGCGGTAATTGGCCTGGCTCTGCACGCCGCGCGCGAAGGCATTGTCGTTCTGGTGCTGGGCAAAGCCGTACTGGACGTCGGTGCGCACGCCGTTCAGGTCGTCGCGCAGGATGAAGTTCACGACGCCCGAAATCGCGTCCGAACCATAGACCGCCGACGCGCCGCCGGTGACGACATCGACCCGCTTGATGAGCGCGGCCGGGATGAAGTTCAGGTCGTTGGCCTGCACCGGCAACATGCGCTGGCCGTTGACCAGCACGAGGTTCCGGTTGCTGCCCAGGTTGCGCAGATTGACGCGCGCCGTGCCGTCCGACCCGTTCGAGCCGTTCTCGTTCGCATCCGGCGTCACCTGCGGCAGGCGGTTCAGCACGTTTTCGACCTGGATCGCGCCCTGATAGCGAATCTCCGTCGCGTCGACGACGGTCAGCGGGCTGTTGCTGGTGAAATTGGGGCGCTGAAGCCGGGTGCCGGTGACGACGATCGCCTCGCCTTCGGTCGAGTCCGTTTCGGGCGGACAGGGCTGATCAGGGACGCAGCGCGCATCTTGGGGCTGGTCGGACACCGGCTTGACCTGCGCATAAGCTGGCGAAACCGAAAGCAACGCGATCGCAATAGCGCCAGCCGAGCAGGCCAGGCTGCGGTAATTTCCAATCATGAAAATGCCCCCAATTGATTTTATTGTGTTTCTCCTGACAAAAAACGGAGCGGACGTCAAATATAATATACGGTATGACAATCCCGGTACGATTGGCCATCTGATCGTGCCCCGGCAACCGATCGCCGCACGCTGCGTTGCACAATCGACCGGGCCTGCGCAGCCATGATGCGCGATCCGCTCCGGGCGTTACGGGAGATGCTGAAGCCGATGATGCAGGCCAATCGTCGAGAACTGGTCGCGGCGCTTGCCGTTCTGGGTCTGACCCCGACCGCCGCCGGCCGTGTCGCCGCACAGGCGGCCGCCGGGGCCGTGGCGCTGGGCGCCCCCACGCCCTTTTCCTGGGCTGGATTGCAAGCCCGGGCCGAGGCGCTGGCGCGGCAGCCTTATCGGGCACCGGCCAAGGTCGCGGCGGCGGAGGCCATCGGCTATGACGCGGTCGGCACCATCCGCTACCGCGACGATCGGACATTGGCCGGGGGTATCCGGCTGTTCCCATTGGGCCGCTATGCCCCCGTCCCGGTCGGCATCCATATCGTCGAGAATGGCCAGGCCCGCGCCGTTCCCTTCTCCCCCTCGCTGTTCACCGCCGAGGCGGGCCATGCCCCGCCGCTGGGCATCGCCGGGTTCCGCGCGATGACGGCGGACGGGAAGAGCGACTGGCTGGCCTTTCAGGGCGCGTCCTATTTCCGCACGGCGGGCGCGCAGGACCAATATGGTCTGTCGGCGCGGGGGATCGCCATCGACACCGGCATCGACGGGCGCGAGGAATTTCCCGCCTTTACCGACTTCTGGATCGAACGGACGGGCGCGCAAGGCTATACCGTCCATGCGCTGCTCGACGGACCGAGCGTCAGCGGCGCGTACCGGATCGAGTCGCAAAAGGGCACCGGCGGCGTCGAGCAGCGCGTGTCCGCCGTCCTGTTCTTTCGCCGCGACGTCGAGCGGCTGGGCATCGCGCCCGCGACCAGCATGTTCTGGTATGGCGAGGGCAATCGCACCGCCGCGCGCGACTGGCGGCCCGAGATTCACGATTCGGACGGGCTGGCGCTGTTGACCGGCGCGGGCGAGCGCTTGTGGCGGCCTTTGGTCAACCCACCCCGCCCCACCCTCGACAGCTTTGTCGACACCAACCCGCGCGGCTTCGGGCTGCTCCAGCGTGACCGCGACTTCGACCATTATCAGGATGACGGGGCGTTTTACGACCGTCGCGCGAACCTGTGGGTGCAGCCGCAGGGCGACTGGGGGCGTGGGCAGGTCATGCTCTATGCCTTCCCGACCGCGAGCGAGACGGTCGACAATATCGTCGCCTTCTGGAACCCCGCCGACGCGCCCAGGGCCGGGCAGAAGCGGCAATTCGATTACCGGCTGAGCTGGACCTCCACCGACCCGACCGTCGTGCCCGCCATCGCCCATGCGGTCGACAGCTGGACGGGCGATGCCGGTCGACCGGGTGCGGAACCGACGCCGGGCGCGCGCAAGCTGGTCGTCGATTTCACCGGCCCTACCCTGGCCGGGCTCGACCGGCAGAGCGGCGTCACCGCCGATATTTCCGTCGCGCGCGGCAATCTGCTGGCCCAAGCCGCCTATCCGGTCGTCGGCCAGTCGAACCGCTGGCGCGTGACCGCCGATATCGCCCCCCAGGGCCAAGGCCCGGCCGATGTCCGCCTGTACCTGAAGCATCAGGCCCGGGCGCTGAGCGAGACGGTGTTGATGCCGGTCTTCCTGCCATGACCGACAGGCCCGCGATGATGCCGCCGCCCGCCCCGCTGACCATGGCGGTGCAGCGGTTCGACGGCCTGCCGCCGCCGCATAACGCACCCGAACCGCGCGAGGGCGTCAACCTGTCGCCCGACGACATATTGACGCGCCGCCTGTTGCTGGTCCTGCTGACCGGGCTGCTGGCCACCGCCGCCTCCGCCTCGGTCAAGGAGGCGTTGTTGAGTGACGGGTTCAGCCTGCTCGACGGGCTGCTGCTCCTGTTGTTCTTCCCGCTGTTCGCCTGGATCTCGTTCGGCTTCGTGACGGCGGCGATCGGCTTCATCCTGCTGATCTCAGGCGCGCATCCCGGCATCACGCCCGCGCCCAAGGGGGCCGCGCCGCCGACCGCGCGCACGGCGGTGCTGGTGCCGGTGCATAACGAGGATGTCGACGCGGTCTATGATCGGATCGCGCGCATGGCCATGATGATCGACCGGGCGGGCGCCGCAGACCGCTTCGCCTTTTTCGTGCTGTCCGATTCGGGCGAAGCCGCCGAAGCCGAGGAGCGCGCCGCCTGGGAACGCCTCGCCCCCCGGCTGCGCGTGCCGCTCTATTATCGCCGTCGGACCGAGAATACCGGGCGCAAGCCGGGCAATGTCGCCGAGTGGATCCGCAATCACGGCGCGGCCTATGATTTCATGCTGATGCTCGACGCCGACAGCCTGATGGGCGGCGACACGATCGTCGGCATGGCGCAGATCATGGAGCAGCGCCCCTCCATCGCGCTCCTCCAGACGGTGCCGATGATTATCGGCGCGACGACCTTCTTCCAGCGCTGGATGCAGTTCGCCAGCCGCTTCTACGGGCCGATCTCGACCGCCGGGCTGGTCTGGTGGTCGGGATCGGAGTCGACCTTCTGGGGCCATAATGCCCTGATCCGCATCCGCGCCTTTGCCGAAAGCTGCGGCCTGCCCGACCTGCCCGGACGCCCGCCCTTTGGCGGCACGATCATGAGCCACGACATGGTCGAGGCGGCGCTGCTGCGGCGGCGCGGCTGGCGGCTGCACATGCTGATGGTCGAGGACAGTTTCGAGGAGTTCCCGCCCACCCTGATCGACCAGGCGGTGCGCGACAGGCGCTGGGCGCAGGGCAATACCCAACATCTCAAGCTGCTGGGGTCGAGCGGTTTCCACTGGATCAGCCGGTTGCAGTTGCTGATCGGTGCCTCGGCCTATCTGATGTCGCCCGCCTGGCTGATCCTGATCGCCACCTCGATCGCGCAGAGCCTGTCGGACGATGACCGGACGGTGCGGGCCGTGACGTCGGCACGGGTGCTGGCGGTGACGCTGGTCCTGCTGTTCGGGCCGAAGCTATTGAGCATGATCTGGGCAATGGCCGACCGTGATCGACGGGCCAGCTATGGCGGGGTGCGCGGCATCCTGTCCTCGGTCGCGCTCGACGTGCCGCTGTCGATCCTGACCGCGCCGGTGATCGCGCTGACCCAGACGATCGACCTCGTCAACATCGTGTGCGGCAAGCCGTCGGGCTGGAACCCGCAGAGCCGGGTGCGCGACGGGCTGGCAGCGGCCGACGCGATGCCGCGCTATCGCTGGCATCTGGGAATCGGCGTGGTGTTGGTGGCCGTGTCGTTCCTGAACCCGATGCTGGGGGCGTGGCTGTCGCCGGTAACGCTGGGGCTGTTGCTGTCGCCCTGGCTGGCGATGGAAACCGCGAAGGTCCGGCCGGGCGAACGGCTGGCCAGGAAGGGCGTGTTCGCGGTGCCGGGGTCGGTTGTGGCGGAACCGGCCCGGCCTTTGGCGATGGTTTGAGGGATCCCCTTGGGCTTCGACTTCGCTCAGCCTGAACGGGGTTTTGAATCCAGACCCATTCCCCCGCTCCGTTCAGGCTGAGCGAAGTCGAAGCCCACGCTACACCCCCTCAATCATCCTCATCCTCGAACCCCACCAGCGCCAAGGCCCGCGCCTTCATCTGCCGCGTCTCGCACCAGTGGACCAACGCCTCCTCGCGGCCATGCGTCACCCACACTTCGCGCGGGGCGATCTCGGTCAGCGTCTGGGTGAGTTCGTCCCAATCGGCATGGTCGGACAGGATCAGCGGCAGCTCGACATTCTTCTGCCGCGCGCGCTGGCGCACCCGCATCCAGCCGCTCGCCATCGCGGTGATCGGATCGGGCAGCCGCCGCGACCAGCGATCGTTGAGCGCACCCGGCGGGCACATCACGACATGCCCCGCCATCTCGGCCTTGGGCGTATCCGCGACCATGCGCAGCTCACCCAGATCGACGCCCAGTTCCTGATACAGCGCGCATAGCCGCGCCAGCGCACCGTGGAGATAGATGGGCGCCTCATGCCCGCGCACGCGCAATTCCGCGATCACCCGTTGCGCCTTGCCCAGCGCATAGGCACCGACCAGCACGCAGCGCGTCGGATTGGCGTGGAGCCGCGCGATCAGCTTGTCGATCTCGTCGCCGGTTTCGGGATGCCGGAAGACGGGCAGCGCGAAGGTCGCCTCGGTGACGAAGACATCGCACTTCACCGGCTCGAACGCCGCACAGGTCGGGTCGGCGCGGCGCTTGTAATCGCCCGACACCACCACCCGCTCGCCCCGATAATCGAGCACGATCTGCGCCGATCCCAGCACATGGCCCGCGGGGACAAAGCCCACCTCGACCTCGCCCAGCCGGATGGTCTCGCCATAGGCGACCTCCACCCCGTTTTGCGGGCCGTAGCGCGCCGCCATGATCGCCAGCGTCTCGGGCGTCGCCCAGACCGTGCCGTGCCCGCCGCGCGCATGGTCGGCATGGCCGTGAGTCACCAGCGCCTTAGGCTCCGGTTCGGACGGATCGACCCACACATCGGCGGGGCCTATGTAAATCCCGTGTTTATGGGGCTGTATCCAGTCGCCGAGCTTGACCATGATACCTATATCCTTCGGGATGCCCCCCGGTTCCCTTCCCCCCGCCCTGACCGACTGGTTCGCCGCCAAGGGCTGGTCCCCGCGCACCCATCAGCTGGCGATGCTGGAGGAAGCCCGCGCCGGACGTCACGCGCTGCTGGTCGCGACGACCGGCGCGGGCAAGACGCTGGCGGGGTTCCTCCCCACCCTGACCGAGCTGATCGAAGCACCGACCGAGGGGCTGCACACCCTTTACGTGTCGCCCTTGAAGGCGCTGGCGGTCGATATCCGCCGCAACCTCGTCACGCCGATCGAGGAAATGGGCCTCGATATACGAGTCGAGACGCGGACCGGCGACACTTCGTCGGACAAGAAGGCGCGGCAACGGGTCAAGCCGCCGCAGATATTGCTGACCACGCCGGAATCGCTGTCGCTGTTGCTCAGCTATCCCGATGCCGCGGCCCTGTTCGCCGGACTGAAGACCATCGTCGTGGACGAAGTCCATGCATTCGCCACCGGCAAGCGCGGTGACCTGCTGTCCCTGTGCATGGCACGGTTGCAGCGCCTGTCCCCCGATCTGCGCCGTGTCGCGCTGTCGGCGACGGTGGCGGACCCGGACGGCTATCGCGCTTGGCTCGCGCCCGATGGCGATATCGACGCGGTAGGCCTCGTCACCGGCGAGCCGGGTGCGCCGCCGGACATATCGATCCTGCTGCCCGAGGACCGTGTCCCCTGGGCGGGCCATTCCGGCCGCTATGCCGCCGCGCAGGTGATGCGGGTGATCGAGGCGAACCGGACCACCATCGTCTTCTGCAACACGCGCAGTCTGGCCGAACTGATCTTCCAGGATTTGTGGAAGGCGAACGACAAGAGCCTGCCGATCGGCGTCCATCACGGCTCGCTCTCGCTGGAGGCGCGGCAGAAGGTCGAGGGCGCGATGGCGGACGGGCAACTCCGCGCGCTGGTCGCGACCGCCAGCCTCGACCTGGGCGTCGACTGGGGCGATGTCGATTGCGTGATCCAGATGGGCGCGCCCAAGGGGTCGTCGCGCCTGTTGCAACGCATCGGCCGCGCCAATCACCGGCTGGACGAATCGAGCCGCGCCATCCTGGTCCCCGGCAACCGCTTCGAATATCTGGAGGCGCGCGCCGCGCTCGACGCGGTGGAGGCGGGCGAGCTGGACCCCGATATCTTCCGCCAGGGGGCGCTCGACGTGCTGGCGCAGCATGTCATGGCCTGCGCCTGCGCCGCCCCGTTCGAGCAGGGCGCGCTGCTCGACGAAATCCGCTCGGCCATGCCCTATTCGGCCTTGCCCGACGAAACGTTCGACCGGGTGCTGAACTTCATCGCGGACGGCGGATATGCCTTGCGCGCCTATGACAAGTTCAAGCGGCTGGTCCGGCAACCGGACGGCCTATGGCGGGTCACCCATCCGCAATTCGTTGCGCAGCATCGCCTGAACGCCGGGATCATCGTCGAGGCGACCATGCTGAAGGTCCGCTTTCGCAACGGCCGCCAACTCGGCCGGGTGGAGGAAGGTTTCGCCGCGACGCTGGCGCCGGGAGACACCTTCTTCTTCGCCGGGTTGAGCCTGGAGGTGGAGTCGATCGACGGCGAGGACCTGATCGTTCGCGCCACCTCCCGCCCCGCGCGCATCCCGACCTATGGCGGCAGCCGGATGCCGCTCTCGACCAGCCTCGCCGACCGGGTGCGCGAATTCCTCGCCGACCGGCGCGAATGGGATCGCTTTCCCCCCGATGTTCACGACTGGCTGGAGATGCAGGACCGCCGCTCGGTCCTGCCCCGCCCCGGCCAGTTGCTGGTCGAGACCTTCCCGCGCGAGGGGCGGCATTACATGGTCGCCTACAGCTTCGAGGGGTGGAATGCGCACCAGTCGCTGGGGATGCTCATCACCCGGCGGATGGAGGCGCAGGGGTTGAAGCCGCTGGGCTTCGTCGCCAGCGACTATGCGCTGGCCTGTTATGGGCTGGAGAAGGTGACGGACCCGGCCAGCCTGTTCTCCCCCGACATCCTCGAAAACGAGTTCGTCGACTGGGTGCAGCAATCGCATCTTCTGAAACGCGCGTTTCGGGAAGTCGCGGTGATCGGCGGGCTGGTCGAGCGCCAGCATCCCGGCAAGCGCAAGACCGGGCGTCAGGTGACCTTCTCGACCGACCTTATCTACGACGTGCTGCGCAAATACGAGCCCGGCCACCTGCTGCTCCAGGCGGCATGGGACGATGCGCGAGCGCGGATGACCGATGTGGGCCGCTTGGCGAACCTGCTCGACCGGGCGGGGGGGACGATGCTGCACGTCGATCTGGAGCGGGTGAGCCCGTTGGCGGTGCCGGTGCTGGTGCTGATCGGGCGCGAGAAGGTTTCGACCGGCAGTGCGGATGATGACCTGTTGATCGAGGCCGAGGCGCTGGCGGCGGAGGCGATGGCGGCGTGAGGTGAGGGATTCCCGTGGCCTTCGACTTCGCTCAGGCGGAACGGAGGTTCAGTATGGGAAACCCTGACGTCTTGCCGCTCCCCTCCCGTAAACGGGAGGGGATGGGGGAGGGCACGGGGTCTCACCGAGACCAGCCCCTGTGGCCCTTGCCCCTCCCCAACCCCTCCCCCTGCCGGGAGAGGGGCTAAGAAGATGGGAGGGGCATAAAAAGGAAACAAACCCATCCGATCACCCTGATCGCATCAAAAATGTTGCAATGCCCATCCCTACCACGCAAATCTGATATCGTGCTCCGCCAGTATGAACTCGTCGACCGCGTGCTCGACTATGACCCCCAGGCCGACGAGGCGCTGCTGAACCGCGCCTATGTCTTCTCGATGAAGGCGCATGGCAGCCAGAAGCGTGCCTCGGGTGATCCCTATTTCAGCCATCCGATCGAGGTCGCAGGCATCCTGACCGACCTGCATCTGGATGACGAGACGATCGCGACCGCGATCCTGCACGACACGATCGAGGATACCGTCGCCACCTATGACGAGATCGAGCGGCTGTTCGGTCCCAATGTCGCGCGGCTGGTCGATGGCGTCACCAAGCTGTCCAAGATCGAGGCGCAGACCGAAAGCGAGCGCGCCGCCGAGAATCTGCGCAAATTCCTGCTCGCCATGTCGGACGATATCCGCGTCCTGCTGGTGAAGCTGGCCGATCGTCTCCACAACATGCGCACCCTCCATCACATCGCGAAGCCGGAAAAGCGCCGCCGCATCGCGAAGGAGACGATGGACATCTACGCCCCGCTCGCCGAGCGGATCGGCATGTACGAGTTCATGAAGGAGATGCAGATGCTCTCCTTCCAGCAGCTCGAACCCGAAGCCTATGAGTCGATCACGCTGCGCCTCGCGCAGATGAAGGAGGGCGGCGGCGACCGGATTGCCAAGATCGCCTCGGGCCTCAAGCTGCTGATGTCACGCGGCGGCGTCGAGGCGGACGTGACGGGGCGCGAGAAGTCGGCTTTCTCGATCTTCCGCAAGATGAACGAGCGGCACATCAGCTTCGAGCAGCTGTCCGACGTCATGGCGTTCCGCGCGATCGTGCCCACGGAAGAGGATTGCTACCGCGCGCTGGGGCTGATCCATCGCCGCTGGCCGATGGTGCCGGGGCGGTTCAAGGATTATATCTCGACGCCCAAGCGCAACGGATACCGCTCGCTGCACACGTCCGTCATCCATGCCGACAATGCGCGCATCGAGATTCAGATTCGCACCCCCGAAATGCATGCCGAGGCCGATTTTGGCCTGGCCGCGCACTGGACCTACAAGCAGGCGACACGCCACGACGCGCAGGTCAGCTGGATTCGCGACCTGGTCGAGATCCTCGACACCTCGGACAGCCCCGAAGAGCTGATCGAGCATACGAAGATGGCGATGTACCAGGATCGCATCTTCGCCTTCACCCCCAAGGGCGAGCTGATCCAGCTGCCCAAGGGCGCGACGCCGATCGACTTCGCCTATGCCGTCCACACCGATCTGGGCGACCAGGCGGTGGGGGCGAAGCTCAATGGCCGAGTCGTGCCGCTGTCGACCGTCATCTTGAACGGCGATCAGGTGCAGATCCTGCGATCGGCCGGACAGACCCCGCAGGCCAACTGGCTGAACCTGGCGATCACCGGCAAGGCGCTGGCCGCGATCCGCCGCCACCTGCGCCATGCCGAGCGTGACGAGCAGGTGACGCTCGGCACCAAGCTGTACGAGGACATCGTCCGCCGCCTGCCCGCGCAGATCGGGCCGGATGCGCTGACCCATGCGCTGCAACGGTTGAAGATGCCCGACGAGGCGCATCTGATGATCGCGATCGCCCGGCGCACCGTGTCCGACGCCGCCGTGATGGAAGCGCTGATGCCGGGCTCCGCAGGCGCGGACGTCGTCGCCCTGCCGCCGCAGTCGAGCGCCATTTCGATCAAGGGGCTGACGCCGGGCGTCGCCTATGACCTGGCGCAATGCTGTCACCCGGTGCCGGGCGACCGCATCGTGGGTCTCCGCCGCCCCGATGCGGGGATCGAGGTCCATGCGATCCAGTGCCCGGTGCTCGCCGAACTCGCCGACCGGACCGACGAGGAAACCGACTGGGTCGACGTGTCCTGGGGCGACGACAGCGAGGGCGCGACCGCGCGTATCTCGGTCATGGTCAAGAACGAGCCGGGCGCGCTGGGCATCCTGGCGACGATCATCGGCCAGCATAAGGCCAACATCATCAACGTCCGGCTGGATACGCGCGACACACGCTTCCACACCAACCTGATCGATGTCGAGGTACACGACCTGCAACACCTGATGCGCCTGATCGCCGCGTTGCGCGCGGCGGATGTGGTGAGCCTGGTGGAGCGGGTTTAGCTCGCGCAGAGGCGCGGCGCGGAAGGCCCGCCTTTCCTCCCCTGGAAGGGGAGGAAATTATGAAACGAAGACCAATAGAAGCGCCTGAATCTGCGCAGAACCCTAACAATCTCCGCGCTCCGCACGAACCAATTCTGCCTGTTCCCCGGCGAAGGCCGGGGCCAGTTGCGATGACGGATCGATGGCGCAAGGCAGGTGCCTCCCCCGCATCGTTTCGCGCATCACAAACCGAGAAGAAACTGGACCCCGGCCTTCGCCGGGGTACGCCACGCTGTTGGGGACGATCCTGACACCAGAATGACGCCCCCGTAACAAAAAGCTGGAACCCGCGCCCGCCACGCGCTTTGAAAAGCGCGAACAGGGAGTTCCTCACCGATGCGTTTCGTCACCGCCGCCGCCATGCTCGCGCTCGTCGCCGCCCCCGTCGCGGCGCAGACCACGCGCTCCATCTCCGCCTCGGACAAGGCGCAAGGGGCGCAGGCCAACCCCGAACTCGTCAAGCAATATGGCGGTCGCTATACCGGCCCGCAGGCCGCGTTCGTCGAGCGGGTGGGCAAGCGGGTCGCGGTCCAGTCGGGCCTGTCGAACGCGCAAGGGGACTTCACCGTCACCACGCTCAACTCGCCGGTCGAGAATGCCTTCGCCATCCCCGGCGGCTATATCTATGTCACGCGCCAACTGCTCGCGCTGATGAACTCGGAGGCGGAACTCGCCTCGGTGCTGGGGCATGAGGTCGGCCATGTCGCCGCGCGCCACTCGCAAAGCCGCAACACCCGCTCGACCATCGGCTCGATCCTGGCGGCGGGGGCGGGCCTGCTGACCGGCAGCAATATCGCGACCCAGCTGGTCGGCACCGGTGCGCAGCTCTACACGCTGAAATATGGCCGCGATCAGGAATATCAGGCCGACGGCCTCGGCATCCGTTACATGACGGCGGCCGGATACGACCCTTACGCCTCGGCCGACATGCTCGCCTCGCTGGCCGCATCGAGCAACCTCGCCGCGCGCACGGCGGGCAAGGACGCCAACGCCATCCCCACCTGGGCCTCGACCCACCCGAACAGCGCCGACCGCGTGCGCCGCGCCGCCGCGCTCGCCAAGCAGACCGGCCGCCCGGAAACCACCCCGCCGCAGGACACCGCGTTCCTGCGGATGCTGGACGGCCTGCCCTATGGCGACGATCCCAGGGAGGGCATCGTCGACGGCCAGACCTTCCGCCATCCTGGCCTCAAGATGAAATTCACCGCGCCCGGCGGCTATGCCATCGCCAATGGCAGCGACGCGGTGACGGTGGTCGGCCAGGGCGGACAGGCCGAGATGCGGCTGGCGCAAGGCAGCGACCTGGGCCAGGCGATCACCCAGCGCTTCGGACAGCTCGGCACCGGCACCCCCTCGGGCCAGCTTCAGAACGGCACGGCCAACGGCATCCCCTATGCCTGGGTCACCACCCGCGCCGCCGCCAACAACCGCGCCGTCGATGCCACGGTGGTCGCATACCGTTTCCCCTCGGCGACCTACACCTTCACGCTGGTCACGCCCGCAGGCTCGGGCATCGGGCCGTTCCAGCCGCTGCTCGCCTCGGTCGCGCCGCTCTCGACCGCCGAGGCCAATGCCATTCGCGGCAAGAGGGTCAGCATCGTCACGGTGAAGGCGGGGGACACGATCGACAGCCTGTCGGCGCGCATGGCCTTTCCCGATTACAAGCGCGAACGCTTCATCACGCTCAACGGTCTGGACCCGGAACAAGCGCTGGTGCCGGGTCGTTTGGTCAAGCTGGTCGTGAATGGGTGACGGACGGCTTCGACGCCGCTAAACCGGCGGCGTCATGAAGCGCCCTGCCCTGTCCGTCGTCGTCCCCTGCTATAACGAAGCCGCCTGTCTGGACGTGCTGCACGCGCGCATTTCGGGCGCGGCGCGTGCGGCGGTGGGTGAGGATTATGAGATCGTCCTCGTCAACGACGGCTCGAAGGACGATAGCTGGCCGGTGATGCAGCGGCTGGCCGACGCCGATCCGCATCTGGTCGCGATCAACCTGTCGCGCAACCATGGCCACCAGTTGGCGCTTACCGCAGGGCTCGACCTGTGCGCAGGCGAGCAGATCCTGATCATCGACGCCGATCTTCAGGACCCGCCCGAACTCCTGACCGATATGCGCGCGACCATGGCGGCGCAGGGGGCGGACGTGGTCTATGCCGTGCGTCGCAAGCGGGCCGGGGAAACGCTGTTCAAGAAAGCGACGGCGGCGATTTTCTACCGGATGCTCGACCGGCTGACCGACACCCCAATCCCGCTCGACACCGGCGATTTCCGGCTGATGAGCCGCCGTGCGCTCGACGCGCTGCAATCGCTGCCCGAACAGGCGCGCTTCATTCGCGGCATGGTCGCCTGGGTCGGTTTCCGCCAAGTCCCCTTCCCCTATGACCGGGCCGAGCGTCATGCGGGCGAAACCCATTATCCGCTGGGCAAGATGATCGCGCTCGCCTTCGACGCGGTGACGGGCTTCTCCACCGCCCCCTTGCGCTGGGCCAGCCATATCGGCCTGGCGCTGACCGCTGCCTCGCTGTTGCTGCTGGTCTATATCGCGATCGGCTGGCTGACGGGCTCGGCGGTGCAGGGCTGGACCTCGACTATGCTGGTCACCGTCATCCTGGGCGCGGTGCAGATGTTCGTGCTGGGCATGATCGGCGAATATCTGGGGCGGCTCTATATCGAGTCGAAGCGGCGGCCGCTCTACCTCGTCGCCGATGTCGCCGGGCCGGTGCAGGGCCATGCGCGGCTGGGCTATAGCGCGCATGAGGGCGCCAAGGACCCGGCCTGACCATTGAACGGCGAAGTCCTCAGCCTGCGTTAAGCCGGGCCGCGCATGGTCCTGCCCCCCAAACGGCAGGGGACAGAGCGATGGCGAAGTGGTGGATGATCGGTTTGGTTCTGGCGGGATCGGCGGCTTACCCCCTGCCCCTGTCGGCGCAGGCCCCTGTGCCGCTCGCATCCGTCACCACCCGCATCCTCGACCTGCCCCGACCGAACGGCGCGGTGCAGCGTGTGCTGCTGTCCGTCCCGGCCGACGCGCGGGGCATGATCGTGATGCTGCCCGGCGGCGCGGGCGATGTCGGGATCGGCCGTGACGGCGCGACCGCGCATGGCGACAATTTCGTCGTGCGAACCCGCAGCCTCTGGAATGCCAGGGGTTATGGCGTCCTGATCCCCGATGCGCTGGGCGGCGACAATATGCGGGGGCGCCGGAGCTCGCCGGGCTATGCGCGGGTCATCGGCGATCTGGTGGCGCTTGCGCATCGTGAGGGGCCGGGGCCGGTCTTTCTGCTCGGCACCAGCCAGGGGTCCATCGCGGCGATGAATGGCGCGGCCCATGCCGTGCCGGGGAGCGTCGCGGGCGTCGTGCTGACCGAGTCGGTGTCGGTTCTGGGCGGCAGTCATGAGACGGTGTTCGACGCCGATCCGGCACGGGTGACGGTGCCCGCGCTGGTCGTCGCCAATCGCGACGATGCCTGCGATGTCGCCCCGCCCGCCGATGCGCCGCGTATCGCCGCCGCGATGACTCACAGCCCGACGGTAAAGGTGCTGACGGTGTCGGGCGGGGTGACTCGCTCGGACAAGGCCTGTGGGTCGCTGAGCCCGCATGGCTATTACGGGATCGAGGATCAGGTGGTGGATGCGATTGCCCGCTGGATGGACGCGCATTCGCGGTGAGGGTCGGCAGATGCCCCTCCACCATGCTTCGCATGGTTCCCCTCCCCAAGCATAGCTTGGGGAGGAATAGGGTGACATAAAATCCTCCACATCTTTGATGGGGAGGGGGACCGCCCGGCACAGCCGGGTGGTGGAGGGGCAATCCCCCACGAAAAAAGGCCCGGGGTTTCCCCCGAGCCCTTTTCCTGCCTCATGGCAAAGGATCAGTCGCGATCGCCGGTCAGGAAGGCCGGGGCGGCGAATTCGGGCGAACCGCCCTGCTCGCCACCCTCGCGACGGGGACGGTCGCCACGGTCGCGACGCGGACCACTGCGGCCTTCGCCACCACGATCACCACCGCGCTCGCCGCCACGATCGCCGCCGTCACGACGCGGACCACGGCCGCCTTCGCGCGGGCCACGGTCGCCGCGCGGTTCACGCGGTTCGCGGGCCGGACGGTTGTCCTCCAGCTCTTCGCCGGTTTCCTGGTCGACGACGCGCATCGACAGGCGAACCTTGCCGCGCGGGTCGATCTCGAGGACCTTGACCTTGACTTCCTGGCCTTCGCTCAGGACGTCCGAGACCTTCTCGACGCGCTCGTTCTTGATCTCCGAGACGTGGACCAGACCGTCCTTGCCGCCCATGAAGTTCACGAACGCACCGAAATCGACCAGGTTGACGACCTTGCCGTTGTAGATCTTGCCGACCTCGGCCTCTTCGACGATGCCCTTGATCCAGTTCATCGCGGCTTCGATCTGCGAACCGTCCGACGAGCTGATCTTGATGACGCCCTCGTCGTCGATGTCGACCTTGGCGCCGGTGGTGGCGACGATCTCGCGGATCACCTTGCCGCCGGTGCCGATCACGTCGCGGATCTTCGACTTGTCGATCGTCATCGTCTCGATGCGCGGGGCATGGGCCGACAGCTCGGTGCGGGTCTCGCCCAGCGCCTTGTTCATCTCGCCCAGGATGTGCGCACGGCCTTCCTTGGCCTGCGCCAGCGCGACCTTCATGATCTCCTCGGTGATACCGGCGATCTTGATGTCCATCTGGAGCGAGGTGATGCCCTCGGAGGTGCCCGCCACCTTGAAGTCCATGTCGCCCAGGTGATCCTCGTCACCCAGGATGTCGGACAGGACCGCGAAGTCCTTGCCCTCAAGGATCAGGCCCATGGCGATGCCCGAGACCGGACGCTTCAGCGGAACGCCCGCATCCATCAGCGACAGCGAGCCGCCGCAGACGGTGGCCATCGACGACGAGCCGTTCGACTCGGTGATGTCGCTGGTCACGCGGATCGTGTAGGGGAATTCCTCCTTGGTCGGCAGCACCGGGTGCAGCGCACGCCATGCCAGCTTGCCATGGCCGATCTCGCGACGGCCCGGCGCGCCGAAGCGACCCACTTCGCCGACCGAATAGGGCGGGAAGTTATAGTGCAGCATGAAGTGCTGGTACGACAGGCCGTTCAGACCGTCGATCATCTGCTCCGCATCGCGGGTGCCCAGCGTCGTGGTCGCGATCGTCTGGGTCTCGCCGCGCGTGAACAGCGCCGAACCGTGCGAACGCGGCAGGAAGTGGACCTCCGCCTCGATCGGACGGATCTGCGTGGTCGAGCGACCGTCGATGCGGCGGCCGTCCTTCAGGATCGCGGTGCGGACGATCTCGGCTTCCAGCTTCTTGACCAGCTTGGCGGCGACGAGCTGCTCCTGCGGCGCGCGGTCGGCCATGGCGGCCTTCGCCTTGGCGCGGGCCTCGCCCAGCGCGGTCTGGCGCGCCTGCTTGTCGGTCAACTTGTAGGCGGCGGTGATGTCCTTGCCGACCAGCTTCTTCAGCTCGGCCTTGACCGCCTTCTGGTCGTCGCCGACCTTCAGCTCCCACGGGTCCTTGGCGGCCTGCTCGGCCAGGTCGATGATCGCGTCGATGATCTGCTGCGATGCCTTGTGCGCGTACATGACGGCGCCCAGCATCACTTCCTCGGACAGCTCCTTGGCTTCCGACTCGACCATCATCACCGCGTCGTGGGTGGCGGCGACGACCAGGTCCAGGTCCCCGGCCAGCGCCTCGGCGTCGGTCGGGTTCAGCTGATACTCACCATCGACATAACCGACGCGCGCCGCGCCGATCGGCCCCATGAAGGGCACGCCCGAGATGGTGAGCGCGGCCGACGCGGCGACCAGCGCCAGAATGTCGGGCTCATTCTCGCCGTCATAGGAGAGCACCTGGCAGATGCAGTTGATCTCGTTGTAGAAACCTTCGGGGAACAGCGGGCGGATCGGACGATCGATCAGGCGGCTGATCAGCGTCTCACGCTCGGTCGCACCGCGCTCGCGCTTGAAGAAACCGCCGGGGATACGGCCCGCCGACGAGAACTTCTCCTGATAGTGAACGGTGAGCGGGAAGAAATCCTGCCCTTCCTTCACATTCTTCGCGGCCGTCACGGCGCACAGCACCACCGTCTCGCCCAGCGTCGCGATTACCGCGCCGTCGGCCTGACGGGCCACCTTGCCGGTTTCGAGGGTCAGCGTCTTGCCGCCCCACTCGATGGCCACTTTCTTGGTATTGAACATGGAATTTCCTTCACTCCGACGGGCCTATCCCGCCGGGGCCTATGGGTTGAGCCAAGATTGGCTCTGGAGTTCGGCCGAATTGCCGATCCTCCGATCCTACCCGCCGCGTTCGACGGGTTTCATGACATAAAGGCTTTGGGGATGCGCCTATGCGCCATCCGGTCGGCCGGGTGCTCTATACACCAGATGATAAAAAAAGGGCACCCCGTGAGGGATGCCCTTTTTCATGGCTCTCGCCGATGGCTTACTTGCGCAGGCCGAGCTTGGCGATCAGCGCCAGATAGCGGTCGCCATCCTTGTGACGCAGATAGTCGAGCAGCGAGCGGCGCTTGTTGACCAGCATCAGCAGGCCGCGACGCGAGTGGTTGTCCTTCGCGTGGGTCTTGAAGTGCTCGGTCAGGTTCTGAATACGCTGGGTCAGGATCGCGACCTGGACTTCGGGCGAACCCGTGTCACCCTCGGCGCGGGCATGATCCTTGATGATTTCCTGGCGGCGTTCAGCGGTGATCGACATCGTGATCCTTTCTTAATCGAGGTTGAAACCCCGAACGACCCGGACCTGTTCGTCCAGTGCCTCCACCAGCGCCACCGGGATATCCCCCAGCATCGCGAAATATTGGCCATCGTCCACGGCAATCCCGGCCAGCACACGCCCCTGACGGAGCGCCCCTGCCTGGTCGGGGTCGAGAGCAAGAGCCGGGATGTCGTCCAGCCCCGCCCTCAGCGGCAGGAGTATCTGTTCAAGGGTGCGCGCCTGCCCCATTTCGTTCAATTTGTCCAGCGATATCGCCGGGGCCAGGGTGAACGGCCCCGCCTTGATGCGGCGGAGCATGGTGACATGGCCGACCGTGCCCAGCGCGAGCGCGATGTCGCGGGCGAGGCTGCGGATATAGGTGCCCTTCGAGACATGCGCGGTGAGGGTGATCTCCTCCAGCCAATCCTCCCCGGCACGGGGAGGGGGACCATCCGAAGGATGGTGGAGGGGGGCGTCCGCGAGGGACTCGCCCAGTGGCTCCCCCCCTCCACCATTCGCTGGCGCGAACGGTCCCCCTCCCCGTTCCGGGGAGGATATGAGCGCGTAAATCGTCACAGCTCTGCTCGCCAGCACCACCTCTTCCCCCGCCCGCGCCAGGTCATAGGCGCGCTCGCCATCGACTTTCAGCGCGGAATAGGCGGGCGGCACCTGGTCGATCGGCCCGGTGAAGCGCGGCAGCACCGCCTCCAGCGCAGTGCGAGTCGGGCGCACGTCGCTGGTCGCGACCACCTCGCCCTCGGCATCCAGCGTCGAGGTCTGCGCCCCGAACCGGATGGTGAAGTCATACACCTTGTCGCTGTCGAGCATCCGCCCGGCCAGCTTGGTCGCCTCGCCCACCGCGATCGGCAGCACGCCGGTCGCCAGCGGATCGAGCGTGCCGCCATGGCCGACCTTGATACCCTTGCCATAGCCGCCCTGGCGCAAGCACCGCTTGACCGCGCTCACCCCTTGCGTCGAGCCCAGCCCCAGCGGCTTGTCGAGAATGATCCATCCATGCATCGGGCAGCGTTAGTCGGGCTTTGCCTCCGCCTCAAGCACCGGCTCCCCCGCCAGCGCCTCGCCGAAATGGCGGCGGCACAGCGCGACATAGCGGTCATTGCCGCCGATCTCGGTCTGCGCACCCTCGGCGATCGCCTTGCCCTGTCCGTCGACGCGCAGGTTCATCGTCGCCTTGGCTCCGCAAACGCACACCGACTTGATCTCGCTCAGCGCATCGGCCAGCGCCAGCAGCCGCGCCGAACCGGGGAACAACTGTCCCTTGAAGTCCGTGCGCAGGCCGTAACACAGCACCGGAATGCGATGCCGGTCGGCCAGCCGCGCCAGCTGGTCGACCTGCTCGGGCGTCAGGAACTGCGCCTCGTCGACCAGGATACAGGCCAGCGGCGTGCGGCCATGCTGGTCTAGGGCGCAGGCCTCCAGATCGGTCGTCGCCTGGAACGGCGTCGCGGGTTGCGACAGGCCGATGCGCGAGGCGATGGTGCCATAGGCGAAGCGGTCGTCGATCGCGGCAGTGAACAGCATCGTGTTCATCCCCCGCTCGCGATAGTTGAAATCGGCCTGCAACAGCATGGTCGATTTTCCCGCATTCATGCTGGCATAGTAAAAATAGAGCTTGGCCATGGCGGCCCCTTATCGGAAGGGGACGGCCTTTTCGAGCATGAGGTGGAAGGGTTGAGAATCGGTAATCTCGCGATGGTTGCGGTCGCGGCGCTGGCCAGCATGGCTTCCGCCAGCGGCACCGGCGCGATCGGCTATACGATCGATCCCGCCCATGCCCGCGTGCAGGCCAAGGTCGGCTTTTTCGGCCTGGGCAGCAAGACCGCGCGCTTTCCCCATAGCGAGGGCCATGTCGCATTGTCAGACCGCGATGCGAAGGCGGTGACGCTGGACGTACGGATCGACACGCAGACGCTGGAGGCGGGCGACGCGCTCACCCGGTCGCGGTTGCGCGGGCCGGACTTTTTCGATGTCGACCATTATCCGCGCGTGACCTTCCACGCGACCGGCATGACGCGCACCGGGCCGCACAGCGCGACGGTGGCGGGCACGATCTCCGCCCGGGGCGTGACCCGCCCGGCGGCGCTGGCGGTCGACTTCTCGCGCGACTTCGCCGCGATGACGGGCCGCGAGCCGGTGCATATCGCGGCGACGACGCGAATCGACCGGCGCGATTTCGGGATGACGGCCTATCCGCTGATCGTCGGGCGACAGGTGACGATCGCGATCGACGCGGACTTGGTGCCGGTCGGGGGGTGAGCCCCCCCTATTCTCGCCCCGTTTGGCCTGAGCCCTTCGGCTGGCTGGCAAACCAGCCGCTCAGAATAGACTCGAGCCGAAGGCCAAGGGCATCCCCTTTTTTCGGGTTCGCGCAGAGGCGCAGCGGACGCAGAGGGGGATTCGGTAGATCGGGATGAAGTGAGATCGACTCCCCCCTCCCCTTCAGGGGAGGGGATGGGGGTGGGGCGCTTCCGCAAGCGGGTTCTCGTTGGAGAGGCCCCACCCCAACCCCTCCCCTGAAGGGGAGGGGCTCACTCGCATCAAACCCATGTCATCCTTCCATAAACGCCCCCCGACCGCGCCGCCCCGAAGGCCCGGGTCCAGTTGCGATGGATACGCGATGGCCCGAGGCATTTGCCTCCCCCGCCTTGGCGCGGCGCGCCATCAATGCTTTGCTACTGGACCCCGGCCTTCGCCGGGGTGGCCTGCCCTATTGGGTGAGGGCTCTTCTTCTCTGCGCCCTCCGCGCCTCTGCGCGAATCAAAACCTTCGCGGCTTCGCGACTTCGCGCGAACCCGATTTACGACGGTCCCAGCGTGGCCTTCGACTTCGCTCAGGCTGAACGGAGGGCGGGTGTCAGTCCTCGGACGACTCCCCCTCCTCCAGATCCTGCGACACCTTGGGCGAGCGGAGCAGCGAATCGATATGGCTGCCCTCGTCGAAGCTCTCGTCCGCCAGGAACTTCAGCTTGGCGGCATATTTCATCTTCACCCGGTGCGCGACCTCGCGCTGGAGATAGGCGGTGTTGGTGCGCAGCGCCTTGATCACCACCTCCTCGTCCTTGCCGAGCAGCGGCTTCACGAAGACGGTCGCATGGCGCAGGTCGGGCGACATGCGCACTTCGGTCACGCTGACCATGTGCTTGGCCAGCGTCTCGTCATGCACGTCGCCGCGCGCGAGGATTTCGGACAGGATGTGGCGGACCTGCTCGCCGACGCGCAGCAGGCGGACCGAGGGTTCGGCGGGGTTTTTGGACTGGACCATGGTCTGTTTCTTCTCAAACGAAAATCGCGGCCGCCGGACAGGCGACCGCGATTCATTCCGGCATGAAGCGGGAGCGGCAGGATCCCTCCCGCCGCCCCGCTATCATCAGAGCGAACGCTCGCGCAGTTCGACCTCGAAGGTTTCGAGATAGTCGCCCGCCTTGATGTCGGTGAAGTTCTGCGTGAACGTCACACCGCATTCCAGACCGGCGCGAACTTCGGCGACATCGTCCTTGAACCGGCGGAGCGAGTTGATCTCGCCCTGGTAGATGATGACGTCGTTGCGCGTGATGCGCGCCTTGAGCGCCTTGCGGATGACACCCTCGGTGACCAGCAGACCGGCGGCCTTGCCGATCTTGCCCGCCGAGAAGACCTCGCGGATTTCGGCGCGGCCGACGACCGTTTCGAACGCCTCGGGACCCAGCTCACCGGCCATGCCCGCGCGGATCTCGTCGATCAGGTCATAGATGACGTCATAATATTTGAGCGCCACCTTGTTCCGCTCGGCGATCTCGCGCGCCTTGGCGTTGGCACGGACGTTGAAGCCGATGATCGGCGCACCGGAGGCGGCCGCCAGCGTTACGTCCGACTCGGTGATACCACCGACGCCCGAGTGCAGGATGCGCGCCTTGATCAGATCCGACTGGATCTTGGTGATCGACGCCACGATCGCCTCGACCGTGCCCTGCGTATCCGCCTTCACGACCAGCGGATATTCCTTGGCCTGGTTCGCCTTCAGCGCCGAGAACATCGACTCCAGGCTGGCCGGGGCCGAGGTCGTGCGCTTTTGGAGCACCACGCTCTGGCGGTATTCGGCAACTTCACGGGCGCGCGCCTCGTTCTCGACGACCTGCAACAGGTCGCCCGCCTGGGGCACGCCCGACAGGCCGAGGACCTCGACCGGCATCGCCGGACCCGCTTCCTTCACCTGACGGCCCTTGTCGTCGACCAGCGCACGGACCTTGCCGCTTTCAGCGCCGACCACGAACACGTCGCCGACCTTCAGCGTGCCGCGGGTGACCAGCACGGTCGCGACCGGACCACGGCCCTTGTCCAGCTTGGCCTCGACCACGCTGCCCTCGGCAGGCCGGTCGGGGTTGGCGGTCAGTTCGAGCAGTTCGGCCTGAAGCTGGATCTTCTCGATCAGCGTATCCAGACCGATCTTCTTGAGCGCCGACACTTCGACGTCCTGGGTCTCACCACCCATGTCCTCGACCTGCACGTCATGTTCGAGCAGACGCTCGCGGACACGCTGGGCATTGGCGTCGTGCTTGTCGATCTTGTTGATCGCCACGATCATCGGCTTGCCCGCCGCCTTGGTGTGGTTGATCGCCTCGATCGTCTGCGGCATCAGCCCATCATCGGCCGCGACCACCAGCACCACGATATCCGTGACGTCGGCACCGCGGGCGCGCATCTGGGTGAAGGCCTCGTGGCCCGGCGTGTCGAGGAAGGTGACCTTCGACTTGTCCTTCAGCGTGACCTGATAGGCGCCGATATGCTGGGTGATGCCACCGGCCTCGCCGCGCACCACATCGGTGCCGCGCAGCGCGTCGAGCAGCGAGGTCTTGCCGTGGTCGACATGGCCCATGATCGTCACGACCGGCGGGCGTGGGCGCAGCGATTCCGCCGCATCCTCGGTGGTGTCGAGCGCCAGGTCGATGTCGCTGTCGGAGACGCGGACGATGTTGTGGCCGAATTCGGTCACCAGCAGCTCGGCCGTATCCTGGTCGATGGTCTGCGTCATCGTGACGGGCATGCCCATCTTGAACAGCGCCTTGACCAGATCCGCGCCCTTTTCGGCCATACGATTGGCCAGTTCCTGGACGGTGATCGCCTCGGGCACCTGCACGTCGCGGACCTGCTTGACCTGCGGCTCGCGCGGACCGCCAAAGCCACGCTTTTCCTTTTCACGGGCACGCTTGAGCGCCGCGAGCGAGCGGGCGCGGGCGCCGTCCTCGTTCAGGGCACGCGTGACGGTCAGCTTGCCGCCGCGACGCTCGTCACCCTTGCGGTCGCGCTGCTGCGGACGGCCCGGAGGCGCGTTGCGCGGCGTCGGCTGGCCCGAGGGCATCGAACGCGGCGCACCGCCCGACGGAGCGGAGGCGGTGGTGTTGCCGGGCGCGCTGGCGGCAGGCGCTGCCGCTGCGGCGGGCGCAGGCGCGGGCTTGGGCACCGGCTTCGGGATTTCCGGACGCTGCACCGGCGAGAAGCGGCGCGGCGCGGGCATCGAGGGATCGCGACCCAGGATCGGCGGCGTCGGCACCACCGGCGCGGGGGCCGGAGCAGGCGCAGGCTTCGCCGCGACCGGAGCGGGCGCGGGCGTCGGCGCGGGGGCCGGGGTCGGAGCGGGGGCCTCGACCTTGGGTGCTTCCACCTTGGGTTCGGGCGCCGGGATCACCGGACGCTCGACCGGACGGAACATGCGCGGCTGGACCGAGATGGTCGGCGCGGCAGGTTCCTCGACCTGCGCTGGGGCCTGAACGGGGGCCTGAACGGGCGCTTCGGCGACCGGCGCGGGGGCCGGTTCAGGCTCAGCGGCAGGCTGGGGCTCGGGAGCCGGTTCCGGCGCGGGCGGCGGGGCAGCGGCCGCCTCGGCGGCGGCACGCGCACGCTCCTCGGCACGGGCACGCTCGTCTTCGGCGCGCTGCTGACGCTCGGCGTCCTCGCGGCGACGAATCTCTTCCTGCATGGTGAGGCGCTGTTCCTCGGCCTCACGCAGCAGACGGGCCTGACGCTCCTGCGCCGTCTCGTTCGACGGAACGGGGCGCGGCGGGGCGACCGGCGCGGTCGCCACGGGGGCGGCCGGAGCCGGGGCCGGAGTCAGCGCGGGGGCGGCCGCCTCGGGCGCTCCACCCTGCGGGCCAAGGACGCGACGGCGCTTCGTCTCGACGATCACGGTGTTGGACCGGCCGTGGCTGAAGCTCTGCTTCACCTTGCCGGTCTCGACCGTGCGCTTCAGCCCCAAAGGCTGGCGCATTCCGAGTTTCGGCTTGTCGTTGTCGGTCTCGCTCACTCAAAATCCTCGTGTACGGTCACGGCCGTTCGGTCACCGGTAATGTCGGACGCCGATGCGCCTTGCGAGGCCGTTTCGCAAGGCGTTGCCACAGGGTCGGGTCCGATAAAATGCAGCCAGCGGTCGAGCGCTTCGCTCACCCGCTTTGCCGCGTTACGATCTGTCAGGCCGATGTGTACCACATTTTCGCGGCCCAACGCCATTGACAATATGGGGCGTGTGGCGGGCAGTGCCAACCCCTTGAGATCGGAACCTTCGCGGTCCGATCCCACGCGCCACGCCTGCGCCAGCTTGCGGCACCCATCGTCGCCCGCATCGGACGCATGATAGAGCGCGTGCAACTGCCCCGAGCGCGCCGCCGTCGCGATCTTGTCCGATCCGGTCAGCAGCATGCCCGAGCGCGACTCGAGTCCCAGCCGGTCGAGCGCGTTCCGCTCCAAAGCGGATGCGATCAGGTCGGGCAGATCGTCGGGAATACTGAACTCGCCCGTCTTGAACGCGCGCGCCAGCGCCCCCTTCAACTTGCCCTTGGCGATGGCCGTTTCCAGCTCGCCGCGAGTCACGCCGATCCAGCCACCCCGGCCCGGCGCCTTCGCGCGGACATCGGGCAGCACCCGCCCGTCGGGCGCGAGCGCCAGACGGATCAAATGCGGACGCGCGTCATGCTCGCCCGACAGGATGCAGCGGCGGACCGGCCCGTCGATCGAATCGCGGGCGGCCTTCGCCGATTCCCTGGGACTCCGGCCCTTCTTGGCCGGAGCGCTATTTACGCCGGCGCGCTCATTGTCCCGGTTCCGCATGCGCGTCTCCCGGGGGGTTAGAGGCAGGCGCATCACGGTCGGCGATCAGCTGACCGCCCGCACCATAGTTCTCGGTCGAAACCTCCTCGATCACGATCTGGACGGCGGCCGGGTTCTTGCCCAGCCGCTCCACCAGCGAACGAGTCACGTCGGCGACGATCTCGGCCTTTTGCTGCTTGGAGGCGGTGCCCGCCAGACGGATCGAGACGAACGGCATCAGGCTTCCTCACCCTCCGCCTGCGCCTCGGCCGTGTCGGCAGCGGGTTCTTCCTCATCGGTGAACCAGTGCGCACGGGCGGCCATGATGATCTCGTTGCCCTGCTCGTCGCTTAGGCCATATTCGGCCAGGATGCCGCCCTTGGGGGCCGCACGCGGGGCATCGTCGCCGCGGCGACGCGGCTCGGCGCGCTTCTTCTCGACCAGTTCGTCGGTCGCGAGATCGGCAAGATCGTCGAGCGTCTTGACGCCCGCCTTGCCCAGCGTGACCAGCATCGCCTCGGTCAGATACGGCATCTCGGCCAGCGCATCGTCGACGCCCAGCGCGCGACGCTCGTCGCGGGCGGCCTGTTCGCGGCGGTCCAGCGCTTCCTGCGCACGGCTCTGCAGCTCCTGCGCCAGGTCCTCGTCGAAGCCCTCGATCGCGGCGAGCTCGTCGAGCTCGACATAGGCGACCTCTTCCAGCGCGCCGAAGCCTTCGGCGACCAGCAGCTGGGCCAGCGTCTCGTCCACGTCGAGCTCGTTCTGGAACAGTTCGGAATTCGCGACGAACTCCTTCTGGCGTTTCTCCGACGCGTCGGCCTCGGTCAGGATGTCGATCGCCTTGGCGGTCAGCTGGCTGGCCAGACGGACATTCTGGCCGCGACGACCGATGGCGAGGGACAGCTGGTCGTCGGGGACGACGACTTCGATCCGGTCCTCTTCCTCGTCGATCACGACGCGGCTGACGTTCGCGGGCTGGAGCGCGTTCACCACGAAGGTGGCGGTGTCGGGCGACCAGGGGATGATGTCGATCTTTTCGCCCTGCATTTCCTGCACGACGGCCTGAACGCGGCTGCCCTTCATGCCGACGCAGGCGCCGACGGGGTCGATGCTCGAGTCGTGGCTGATGACGCCGATCTTGGCGCGGCTGCCCGGATCGCGCGCGGCAGCCTTGATCTCGATGATGCCGTCATAGATTTCGGGCACTTCCTGCGCGAACAGCTTCTTCATGAAGTCCGGGTGCGCGCGGGACAGGAAGATCTGCGGACCGCGATTCTCGCGGCGCACGTTCAGGATCAGCGAGCGGATGCGGTCGTTCACGCGGACGACTTCGCGCGGAATCTGCTGGTCGCGACGGATCACGCCCTCGGCGCGGCCCAGATCGACGACGATGTGGCCGAACTCGACGCGCTTGACGACGCCGGTGATGATCTCGCCCTGGCGGTCCTTGAACTCATCGAACTGACGGTCGCGCTCGGCGTCGCGGACCTTCTGGAAGATGACCTGCTTGGCCGCCTGTGCGGCGATGCGGCCGAATTCGATCGGGGGCAGCGGGTCGACGATGAAGTCGCCGATCGCGGCACCCTTTTGCAGCTTCTCGGCACCCTTGATGTCGATCTGCTTGTAATAATCGTCGACCTGCTCGACCACCTCGACGACGCGCCACAGACGCAGGTCGCCCGAATTGGGGTCGAGCTTCGCACGGATGTCGTTCTCGGCACCATAGCGGGCACGGGCGGCACGCTGGATCGCGTCCTCCATCGCCTCGATGACGATGCCCTTGTCGATCATCTTTTCCGAGGCGACCGCATTCGCGATCGCGATCAGTTCCGCCTTGTTGGCGGAAATGGCGGTAGCCATCAGTGCCGTCCTTCCGTGGTGGCGCCGTCCTGTTCGGGCGCATCCTGATAATAAACCTCTTCCGCGCCCTCGACGGACAGCGGCACCGTCGCGGCGATCAGCCGGTCGGTCATGACGAGCTTGGCATCTTCGATCGCGGTGAAGGGCAGTTCGTGGCGAACCTCCTCCCCATCGACGATGACGACAGCCTCGCCCTCGACCCCGGCGAGATCGCCCTTGAACTGCTTGCGGCCGTTCAGCTTCTCGGCGAGCGTGATCCGCGCCTCATGCCCCGCCCAGTCGGCGAAATCCTTCAGCCGGGTCAGCGGGCGGTCGATACCGGGCGAGGAGACCTCCAGCCGGTACGCATGGTCGATCGGATCGCGGCCCTGCTCCTCCAGCGCGTCCATCACGTCGGAGATACGGCGCGACAGGTCGGCGCAGTCGTCGATGTTCAGCTGGCGCGTGTCGGGACGCTCGGCCATCACCTGGAGCGTGGGGTCCGACGTGCCGCCATACATCTTCACGCGCACGAGCTCGAAGCCGAGCGCCTTGGCCTCGGGTTCGATGAGTTGCGTCAGAAGGGCGATGTCCGCCATGAAAGCTCCAGATGTGCCGGATCGGTGCCGCGGAACCCGTCCCGCAGCCTCTTTCACCCGACGATGTAAGAGAATGCGTCAGTCTATACACAGGAACCGCCGACGAAACAAGCATCCATGCCAAGGCGTTGTCGGCCCACAGGGCCGGTCAGGGGCCTTACCGGGAGAGTAGAAGATGAAATTGCCGTTGCTTGCCGCCTTGCCGGTGGCGCTGATCGCCTGTTCGGGCAATGGACCCGGCCCCGACGAGACGGGCAGCACGCCCCCGGTGACGGTCACGCCGGGCGGGACGCCCTCGCCCTCCCCGTCCGCCACGGCGACCCCGCCCGCGACCGTGGTCGACGGCCAGCCCTTCGGCCGCACCGTCATCGCCGATTTCGACGCGCCCTGGGCGATGACCTTCCTGCCCGACCGGCGGATGCTGGTGACCGAGAAGGACGGGCGGATGCTGCTGGTCGGCGCGGACGGCCAGTCCCGGCAGACGATCGCGCGGATCGCGGTCGATTCGGCGGGCCAGGGCGGCCTCATGGACGTGGTCCTCGCCCCCGATTTCGCCCAGTCGGGTCGCGTCTATTTCAGCTATTCGGCTGCAGCGGACGGCGGCAAGCATGTCGTGCTGGCGCGCGGGCGCTTTCAGGAATCGAACGGCACGGCGCAGCTGACGGGTATCGAGACGCTATGGGCCGCCAGTCCCGCCGTGACCGGCGACGGCCATTATTCGGGCCGCATCGCCTTCTCGCCCGACGGCCAGTATCTGTTCTTCACCGCGGGCGACCGTCAGAAATTCACGCCCGCACAGGATCCCAAGGCGACTTTGGGCAAGGTGCTGCGCCTGACCCCGGACGGCAAACCCGCCGCCGGCAATCCGCTGGCCGCGCAAGGCTTCGGTCCGGCGGTCTGGTCCTATGGCCATCGCAACCTGCTGGGCATCGCCTTCGATGGCGCGGGCAATTTGTGGCAGCAGGAAATGGGTCCCAAGGGCGGCGACGAGCTGAACCTGATCCTGCCGGGGCGCAATTATGGCTGGCCCAACGCGTCCAACGGATCGAATTACGACGGCAGCGACATTCCCGACCACCGCCCCGGCGACGGCTATGAAGCGCCCAAGGTCTGGTGGAACCCGGTGATCTCGCCGGGCGGTCTGATGATCTATTCGGGCTCGCTCTTCCCGCAATGGCGCGGCGACGCCTTTATCGGCGGGTTGTCGAGCAAGGCGCTGATCCGCGTCGACCTGAACGGCACCAGCGCCGCCAAGGGCGACCAGTGGGACATGGGCGCGCGCATCCGCGAGGTCGAGCAGGGGCCGGACGGCGCCATTTATGTGCTGGAGGATGGCGGCGATTCCCAGGGAAGGCTCATCAAGCTGACCCCGGCCTGATTCGCCCCATCACTCCGGCATAAGTCCATGAAAATAGGACCAATGTGCCGGGGCGGTATGGTCAGGTCTGACAATAGGTCTTGACCTGACCCGGCCGTCGCGCTGATCCTGTGGCAAAGACGGGCGATCCGGGTTCGCTCCACCATGGGAGACGACACCAGAATGACGCGATCGTCGCAGCCCAATCCGCCGGAGCGGGGGCCTGCCATCGAGGCGCATTCGCGCGACTCGCGTCTGTCGCGCGGTCTGTCGGGCACCAATCTGGAGCGGGCGGGCGATTACAACCTGCGCACCGTGCTGCAGGTCATCCGTCTACACCGCGAGACGACGCGGATCGCCATCGCCAACCAGACCGGGCTGACCCCGCCGACCATCGCCAACATCACCGGGCGACTGATCGAGATGGGGCTGATCCGCACCGCCGGGCGGCTGCATCGCGGGCGCGGCCAGCCTGCGCTCAAGATCGAGCTGTGCCCCGACGGCGCATTCGGCATCGGCCTGACCATCGACCGCGACCATCTGGCCATCGCGATCCTCGACCTGTGCGGCACGGTACGGGCGCGGGCCTCGCGAGAGATCGCCTTTGCGACGCCGGACGACGTCCTGGCCTTTATCGGCGACACGCTGGAACCCGCATTGGCCGAGGGTCAGGTCGACCGGACGCGCGTGCTGGGCGTCGGGGTGGCGATGCCGGACGGCGTCGACCGCTCGCTGCCCAACCAGACGCGCGGTTATGACGCCTGGAACGGGGTCGACACGGCCGCGCTGCTCGCGCCGCTGCTGCCCTGGCCGATGTACCGCGACAACGACGCCGCCGCCGCTGCCCTGGGCGAGGCGCAGCACGACCATGACTTCGCCTGCCCCAGCTTCTTCTACCTGCTCATCACCGCGGGCCTTGGCGGCGGGCTGGTCATCGACCGGACCTATCATCGCGGCGCGCATCGCCGTTCGGGCGAGATCGGGCTGATCCCCGACCCCACGGCGGGACGGCCCGGTGCGATCGTGCAGGATACGGTGTCGCTGGCCGGACTGGAGGTGCGGTTGAAGGCGGCGGGCTATACGCTCGATTCGCCCGAGACTTTGGGTGACGGCGACGACCCGATGCTGTGCGCGGTCATCGACCAGTGGATCGAGGATTCGATCGCCGCGCTGCTCCAACCCATCGTCGCGGTGACGACCCTGTTCGACCCCCATGCCATCCTGATCGGCGGACGCCTGCCCGGCTGGCTGCTCGAACGGCTGTCGGCGGGGTTGAGCGAGGCACTGGCCGGGGTCGAGCTGCCCGCCCGCCCCGCTATCCGCCCCGCCCGCAGCGCGCAGGACGCCCCCGCGATCGGCGCGGCGATGCTGCCCTTCATGGACCGGCTGTTGCCGTCCGACTCGATCCTGATCCAGGCGGGGCGCGGGTAAACCGCCCCTTAAATCCCACCCTCCGTTCCGCCTGAGCGAAGTCGAAGGCCACGCCGGGACCTCTCCAAACACCCATGGGGCGAATGGATTCCCTTGGCCTTCGACTTCGCTCAGGCTGAACGGAGGTTGGGGCTTGAGGTTGGGCCGCCCGCAAAGAAAAAGGCCCGCCTCCCCATGGGGAAGCGGGCCTGCCAGGCATTCTAGGATCGGGGTGATCAGCCCGCCATGTCTTCCAGCTCGCGACCACGCGTCTCATTGACCATGGCGCGGACGAAGAAGAACGACACCGCCGCGAAGAAGGCATAACCGAAATAGGTCACGCTCAGGCCCGGCGACACGGCGAGCGCGGGGAAGCTGACCGAGATGGCGGCATTGGCGATCCACTGGGCAAAGCCCGAGACGGCCAGGCCGGACCCGCGAATCTGGTTCGGGAACATCTCGCCCAGCATGACCCACATCACCGGACCCCAGCTGGCGTTGAAGAAGATGACGTAGAGGTTCGCCGCGACCAGCGCGATCACGCCGTTATTGCCGGGCAGCGACACCGCGCCATTGGTGCCGGTGACGGCGGTCGAAAAGGCATAAGCGACGATCGCCAGCGTCACTGCCATGCCCGCCGAACCGATCAGCAACAGCGGCTTACGGCCGATCTTGTCGACGGTCGCAATGGTGAACAGGCAGGCCGCGATCGACAGCACGCCCGACAGGATGTTGGTCTGGAGCGCATAATCCTCCGAAAAGCCGACCGCTTCCCACAAGGTCGCGCCATAATAGAAGACGACGTTGATGCCGACCAGCTGCTGGAATACGGCCAGGCCGATGCCCGCCCACAGGATCGGGCGGATCTTGCCGGTCGTCTTGTCGACCAGGTCGGACAGCTTGGGCTTGTGCTGGTCGGCGGCCAGCGAGCCTCGGATCTCGGCCACCTTGCGGGTTGCCTCGGCCTCGCCGAACAGCTTGGTCAGGACCGTATGCGCCTCGGCATCGCGGCCCTTGGCGACCAGGAAGCGCGGGCTTTCCGGGATGATCGACAGCGCGGCGAAATAGACCGCCGCCGGGATCGCCTGAAGCCAGAACATCCAGCGCCAGGCGGGGAAGCCCAGCCAGAATTCGGCGGTCGAGCCACCGGCGTAACGGGCCAGTGCGAAGTTCGCGACGAACGCGCCGGTCAGGCCGGTGATGATCATCACCTGCTGCACGCTCGACAACCGGCCCCGAATCGCGGCCGGAGTGACTTCGGAGATATAGACCGGCGAGATGACGCTGGCCGCGCCGACGCCCAAACCGCCGATGATGCGCGCGAAGATGAAGATCGCCGAGCTGCCGGCGGCCCCCGCCAGCAACGCGCTGACCAGGAAGAGACCGGCGGCCAGCATCATGACGTTGCGGCGGCCGATCGCATCGGCCAGCCTCCCTGCGCCGAACGCACCGATCGCCGATCCGACCAGGATCGCGCCGACATTGACGCCGACGCCCAGGCGGCCGAGGTCGAATGCGGCCTCCAGCCCCTTCTGGGTGCCATTGATGACGCCTGAGTCATAGCCGAACATGAAACCGCCGATGGTCGCGACAACGACGATCGCGGCGATGAATCCATGATTGACGCGCGCGGCGTCCAATCCCCTTGTGTCGGTCACTTCCGGCCCTCTCCTGATCCGTGCGTGGCGTCTTGGCCTATCCGCACGACAATGTCCTGTCACCGGCACAATATATGGCCAGCCATGATGGTAACGCTATCTTAAAACATCGCGCCGTCAAGCACCTGTGCGCGTGGTTCGTCCCACTTCGCCGCAGAGCGACGCCCGGTTCCGGGAGCAAACTCTCTTACCCTCGCCCCTCGTAGAGGGGAGAGGGTTGCGCAGACTTGGTCTTTGCGAAAGCAAAGGCTTAGTCGGAGCTGGGTGAGGGGTGGCGCGCACAGCGCGCGCGAGCCGAAGGCTCGCTCAACCCCTCACCCAAGCTCCGCTAGCCAGCACGCTGGCAAGCTTCGCTAACCCTCTCCCCTGTCCAGGGGAGAGGGAAGAAAGGGGAGCATGAATGTCGATTCGCCCCTATATCCCGCGTGGCCTGCGGCGCGGCGCGGCGTCCGACTGGCGGCGGATCAGGCTGTAATCCAGCATGCGATGCGCGGGTGGTTCGGCGTTTTTCTGGCGGATGACGGTGGCCATCATTTCCACCGCCGCGCGCGCCATGTCGGCGATCGGCTGGTGAATGGTGGTCAGCTCCGGCCAGATCGTCGTCGACAGCGTGGTGTCGTCGAAGCCGCAGACGGTCAGGTCGCTCGGCACGTCGAGGCCGCGGCGATGCGCCACCGCCACGGTCGCCGCCGCCATGTCGTCGTTCGACGCCAGGATCGCGGTCGGCGGCTCGGCCAGGTCGAGCAGCCGCTCGGCCGCGTCCAGCCCCGAGCGATAGGTATAGAGGCCCGGCGCGACCAGATCCTCGTCGAACGGCACGCCCATCGCCTCCAGCGCGGCGCGGAACCCCTCGTAACGGCGCGCGCTGGCGGTCAGATTGGGGTTGCCGCAGATAAAGCCGATCCGGCGATGGCCCAAGGTCATGACATGGCGGGTCATTTCCTCGGCTGCCGCGCGGTCGTCGATCTGCACCGCCATCGCCGATTCGGGCATTTCCTGTGGCGCGACGCCGGTCGCCACGACCACGGCGGGCACCCGCGCCTTGCGCAGCAGGGAGAGCACGGCTTCCGCCTCGCACAGGGGCGGCGGCAGGATCACGCCATCGATCCCGCCCGCGATCAGGTGGCCCGCGACCTCGACCTCATGGTCACCGATCTCGCATTTCTCCACGACCATCTGCACGTCGAGCCGCGACGCCTGGTCCAGCGTGCCCAGCAGGAATTCGCTGAGGAACCCCTGGCTGGGATTGCTGTAGAGCATGCCGATGCGGATCTGCGCCGCGCCCGCCAGGCTGCGCGCCGCCGGGTTGGGCGCATAATTGAGCTGCGCGATCGCGGCCTCCACCTTTTCGCGGGTGGCGGGGCGGACATTGGCCTCGTTGTTGATGACGCGCGAGACGGTCATCAGCGACACACCGGCGGCGCGCGCGACATCGCTGATCGTGGGAGCGCTGCTACCGCGGCGCGAGGTCCTGATGTTCATAACGTTTACGCTTCCACCTTTCGGGCGCGATACGCAATGGTTTGAGGGTCGAAAGATGGCGGACGCGCGGGCCGGCGCTCTTGCGGACCGGGCCGCCCGCCGCTAAAGCCCGCGCCAGCATCAAGAGTCGGGCCATAGCCCGGCACCAACCTGCCTCCCGGCAAGGTGGTGCCTTTCCGGATGGAGAGGGATGTGGCCGAACCGGCAACAACGGGACGAACCGCCACTTTCCTCATCCGACTCGTCATAGGCACGAAGGATTTGTGATGAGCGCGGTGGTTCCCCAACATTCTGCCCCCCAGCAATTTGCCAGTGACAATTATGCGGGCATCTGTCCCGAAGCCTGGGCCGCGATGGCCGAGGCCAACCAGGGCTATGTCCCCGCCTATGGCGAGGACCCCTATACCGACCGCGCCGCCGATGCGTTCCGCACGCTGTTCCAGACCAAGTGCGAGGTCTTCTTCGCCTTCAACGGCACGGCGGCCAATTCGCTGGCGCTGGCGGCGCTCTGCCAGAGCTATCACAGCGTCATCTGCTCGGCCTCCGCGCATGTCGAGACCGACGAGTGCGGCGCGCCCGAATTCTTCTCCAACGGATCGAAGCTGCTGGTCGCGCAGACCGAGGACGGCAAGCTGACCCCCGACGCGGTGCGCGCGCTCGCCACCGGCCGGTCGGACATCCACTTTCCGAAACCGCGCGCGGTGACGATCACCCAGCCGACCGAGACGGGCCAGGTCTATACGCTGGCCGAAATCCATGCGCTGTCGGCGGTGTGCCGCGAGCTGGGGCTGCGGCTGCACATGGACGGGGCGCGCTTCGCCAATGCCTGCGCGGCGCTGGGCTGCTCGCCCGCCGACATGACGTGGCGCGCAGGCGTCGATGTCCTGTGCTTCGGCGGCACCAAGAATGGCATGGCGGTCGGCGAGGCGATCCTGTTCTTCGACCCCGTGCTGGCCGAGGATTTCGACTATCGCTGCAAACAGGCGGGGCAGCTGGCGTCAAAGATGCGCTACCTCGCCGCGCCCTGGATCGGGATGCTCGATACCGGCGCATGGCTGACCAATGCCGCGCATGCCAATGCCTGCGCGCAAAGGCTGGCGGCGCGGGTCGCGGGGCTGCCCGGCATCGCGCCGATGTTCC
The DNA here is from genome assembly GCF_001970915.1 of Sphingomonas sp. Sph1(2015). Lineage (NCBI taxonomy): Bacteria > Pseudomonadati > Pseudomonadota > Alphaproteobacteria > Sphingomonadales > Sphingomonadaceae > Sphingomonas > Sphingomonas sp. Sph1(2015). Next base: position 57,442 of record NZ_MQUI01000010.1, on the reverse strand, counting down.
CGGTCGAGGCGAACGCCGTCTTCCTCAGCGCCCCGCCCGCGGTGCTCGACGCCTTGCGCGCGCGGGGATGGCGTTTCTACACCTTCATCGGCGGCGGCGCGCGGTTCATGTTCGCCTGGGACGCCGATCCCGCGCGGGTCGATCAGCTTGGCGACGACATCGCGGCGGTAGCGATGGAGGCATTGCAGGCGGCGTAAAGCCTATTCCTCCCCGGTACGGGGAGGTGGCAGGGCGAAGCCCTGACGGAGGGGGGCTTCCACACAGGTCGACCTAGGCCGGATCGACATTCGGTCCCCCCTCAATTCCTCCCCTGCAAGGGGAGGGGGACCATACGCAGCATGGTGGAGGGGTATCAACGCTTGCGATGTCTGACCGATCTCTCAGACCGGGACGCCCCTCCGTCAGGCCTGCGGCCTGCCACCTCCCCTTCCAGGGGAGGAAACAAATGAATGTTGATCAGCCCTAGAGTCGAAAACGATTAACTCTGCTCACCCCTCCCCTTCAGGGGAGGGGCTAAAACCGTGCAATGCTGATCGCTTTCGACTCTAGGTGGCACTTCCCCTCCACCATCCTTCGGATGGTCCCCCTCCGCGTACCGGGGAGGAACGACATTTACCCCTCCGCCGCCAGGCGATCGAGCCACGCCTGGGCCTGTTTGGGCTCCCCTACCGCCTCCGGCCCGACTGGACCGCGCGAGGCCAGAAACGCCGCATGAAGCGCGAAGGGCGGCAGGCCCAGCTGCTCCCGGGCTTTGTCGATCTCCCCGCCCATCTCGGTCAGATGCGCCACGACCGGTGCCACCGCCGCGCGCGCCACCCGGTCCTTGCGATGGTCGAACAGCCCCCATTTGCCCGCTGCCGTGGTCCGCAGCGCGGCGACCAGCGCCTCGCGATACTCGCCTTCCCTATCTTCGCGATGCGCGTCGAGTCGCGCCAGTCGATCACCCTTGGCCATGACCCGGCCTTACGATCCGACCGTCGGGTCGGCAATCGTCGGCACTGCGGCGATCAGCCGCCGTGCTCGAGTTCGATCTCGACCCGGCGGTTGCGCGCGCGGCCCTCGCTGTCGTCGCTGCCGTCGGGTTTGGCGTTGGGGGCGACGGGGCGGGTTTCGCCCAGTGCGATCACCCGCATCCGGCTCCGATCCAGGCCCTTGCGCACCAGATAATCGCGCACCGCCTCGGCCCGTTTGCGCGACATGATGCGATTGGCCTCGTCATCGCCCTCGCTGTCCGAATGGCCGCGCAGGATCAGATTGCCGCTGCGCACCGCCGGATCGGCCGCCAGCCGGTCGAGCGTCGCCTTCGCATCGCTGGCCAGGCCCGCCCCCCCTGCGGAAAGCCGATGGTCGTCACACGGCCTCTCTCCGCAACCGCGCCGGGCAGAGTATCGGGCTGGGCCGTCGTCTTTCCGGGCGAGGGCGCAGGGACCGGCATTTCGATCGAGGCGCCGCTGGCCCCGGCCTGGCGCGCAACATCGCCGCCGCCGCTGCACCCGGCCAACGCGCAGGCGAACCCGGCCGTCATGTTCCAGGCCCCCAATCGCAGTCGCATCACGCTACCCCATCATCCGGCCGGTCCCCCCGGCCGGTCAGCCCTTGGCCACGGACCATAGGCAGCGCGATGGTGCAGCGCAAATCGGCTTTGGGTCGGGGTCGGGCCGATATGGGCCAGCATCCCTACGCGGCTTGGCCCTCGGGCGGGGCGACGCCGCGTTCCTCGCTCAGGATGCGCCAGCCCGCCAGGAAGAGCGCGGCGACGACCGGACCGACGACGATGCCGCTCAGCCCCAGCAGGTCGATGCCGCCCAGCGTCGTCAGCAACACGATCCAGTCGGGCAGCCCCGTGTCGCGCCCGACCAGGATGGGCCGCAGGATATTGTCGGCAAGGCCAATGACCAGCACGCCCGAGGCGACGACCACCGCCCCCTGCCAGATCGCGCCGGTCGCGAGCAGATAGATCGCGACAGGTCCCCAGATGATCGCAGGGCCGATGGCGGGCAGCAGCGCCGCGATCGCCATCAGCACACCCCACAACAGCGCGGCGGGCACCCCGACGATCCAGAAGGTGACCGCCCCCAGCGCGCCCTGCACAAGCCCGACGATGACCGAGCCCTTGATCGTCGCGCGAACCACCGCGACGAAGGTATCGACCAGCCGCTTCGCCACGCCCTGGTCGAGCGGTAGCGCACGGACGAAGCCCGGCCCCAGCCGCTCGCCGTCGCGGATCAGGAAGAAGGCGACATACAGCCCCACGCCAAAGGCCAGCGCGAAGGCAAAGGCGTTGCGTCCGATCGACAGCGCCTGGGACGCGATCTGGCTGACGCTGCTGCTCAGCGTGCGTGAGATACGCTGTTGCAGCCCCTCGACACTGCCGATGCCCCAATTGTCCATCGCCTGCCGCAAACGCAGGGGCAAGGCGTCGCGCACCTGCTGGAAATATTGCGCGAAATCGATCTGGCCGTTGCGCACCTTCAGATACACGCCCGAGGCCTGATCGACGACCATGCTGCCGATCAGCAAGGTCGGCACCACCACCGCAAAGGTGATGATGAGCATGGTCAGCCCGGCGGCCAGGTTGCGCCGACCGCCGGTCTTGGTCAGCAGCCACTGGAACAGCGACCGGAACAGGATCGCGGCCAGCGCCGCCCAGAGCAGCGCCGCCAGAAAGCCCGAGATGACCGCGATCAGGCCGATGGTGATCAGCGCGAGGAACAGGATGAATCCCCCGCGTTCGATCTTGTGGCGATCGATGGTCATGCTGCTGTCCCCTTTTTCATCGCGGCGTAACCGTCACGGCGACGCAACGGTTCCGTAATCTGGGTTAACGGGGGAGCCGAGGATGTCATGGTTGGGAAGACCCCGCCCCGTTCAGCCTGAGCGAAGTCGAAGGCCAAGGGGAGCCATGTCCCGGAATCCTGGGAAAGGTTCGGACGTGGCCTTCGACTTCGCTCAGGCTGAACGGGTGGTGGAAATAATGTCATTCCTCCCCTGCAAGGGGAGGTGGCAGCCCGAAGGGCTGACGGAGGGGTATCACCGCCCGCGATGACACCCCTCCGCCATCTTACTCCGCCGCGACCGCCTCGACGCTGTCGTCGAGCGGATGCGCCAGTCGGGTCAGCATTTCCTTCGGACACACCTGCCAGAAATGCCCGGCCACCCGGTCCCAGTCCTCCAGCAGGCCCTTCGACCATTTGCTGTCGGTGCGTGCCGCATGTTCCTCGACCAGGCCATGCAACACGCCTTCCCAATGCGCCGAGGCGAGGCGCTGCCACACGATATTCTCGGGGTTGGCGCGGCGCGCGAAGCGCTCTTCGGGGTCGTAGATGAAGGCCATGCCGCCGGTCATGCCAGCACCGAAATTCGCGCCGACCTCGCCCAGCACCACCGCGATGCCGCCGGTCATATATTCGCAGCCATTCGCGCCGCAGCCCTCGACCACCACGACCGCGCCCGAGTTGCGGACCGCGAAACGCTCGCCCGCCTGGCCCGCCGCGAACAGACGGCCCGAGGTCGCGCCATACAGCACGGTGTTGCCGATGATCGTGTTCTTCTGGCTGGCCAGCGGCGAGCTGACCGCGGGCCGCACGATGATGGTGCCGCCCGACAGACCCTTGCCGACATAGTCGTTGGCGTCGCCGAACACTTCCAGCGTGATGCCCTTGCACAGGAACGCGCCGAGCGACTGGCCCGCGCTCCCTCGCAGACGCACGGTGACATGCCCGTCGGCCAGCTTGCTCATGCCGAACTTGCGCGTGATCTCGCTCGACAGGCGGGTGCCGACCGCGCGGTGCGTGTTGCGCACCGAATAGGTCAGCTGCATCTTCTCGCCGCGCGAGAAGACAGCGGCGGCGTCCTTGATGATCTGCGCATCCAGGCTGTCGGGCACTTCGTTGCGGAAGGTCGACAGGCTGAACCGCCGCTCGGCATCACTCGCATCGACCTTGGCCAGCACCGGGTTGAGGTCGAGATCGTCGAGATGCTCGGCCCCGCGGCTAACCTGGCGGAGCAGCTCGGTCCGCCCGATCACCTCGTCCAGCGAGCGGACACCCAGCCGCGCCAGGATGTCGCGGACTTCCTCGGCGATGAATGTCATCAGGTTGATGACCTTTTCCGGTGTGCCGGTGAACTTGGCGCGAAGCCGCTCATCCTGCACGCAGACGCCGACCGGGCAGGTGTTGCTATGGCACTGGCGCACCATGATGCAGCCCATCGCGACCAGCGACAACGTGCCGATGCCGAACTCTTCGGCCCCCAGGATCGCCGCGATCACGATGTCGCGCCCGGTCTTCAGGCCACCATCGGCACGCAGGCGGATACGCCCGCGCAGGCCGTTCAGGGTCAGCGTCTGGTTGACCTCCGACAGGCCCATTTCCCACGGGGTCCCGGCGTACTTGATCGAGGTCTGGGGCGACGCGCCCGTGCCGCCGACATGGCCCGACACCAGGATGACGTCGGCATGCGCCTTGGCCACGCCCGCCGCGACGGTGCCGATGCCAGCGGACGACACCAGCTTCACGCAGACGCGCGCCCGCGGGTTGATCTGCTTGCAGTCATAGATGAGCTGCGCGAGATCCTCGATCGAGTAGATGTCGTGGTGCGGCGGCGGCGAGATCAGCGTCACGCCGGGCGTCGCATGACGCAGCTTGGCGATGAACTCGGTCACCTTGAAACCGGGCAGCTGCCCGCCCTCGCCGGGCTTGGCACCCTGCGCCACCTTGATCTCGATCTCGTCGCAGGCGTTCAGATATTCCGCCGTCACGCCGAAGCGGCCGCTCGCGATCTGCTTGATCGTCGAGTTGGCGTTGTCGCCATTGTCATAGGGCTGATAGCGCAGCTTGTCCTCGCCGCCCTCGCCCGACACGGCCTTCGCGCCGATCCGGTTCATCGCGATCGCCAGCGTCTCATGCGCTTCGGGCGAGAGAGCCCCCAGCGACATGCCCGGTGTGACGAAGCGCTTGCGGATTTCGGTGATCGCCTCGACCTGATCGACCGGCACACCCTCGTTCGGGAAGTTGAACTGGAGCAGGTCGCGCAAATAGACCGGCGGCAGGTCGCCGACGCCACGCGCGAATTGCAGGTACGTCGAGTAACTGTCGGTCGCGACCGCCGTCTGCAACAGGTGCATCAGCTGCGCCGAATAGGCATGGGTCTCGCCGCCGTCGCGCTGGCGATAAAAGCCGCCGATCGGCAGCGTCGCGACATGCTGGTCCCAGGCCGCTTCGTGACGGACCATCGCCGAGTAATGGAGCGAGTTATAGCCCTCGCCCGAAATCTTGGCGGGCATGCCGGGGAACAGGTCGTTGACCAGCGCACGGCTAAGGCCCACCGCCTCGAAATTATAGCCGCCGCGATAGCTGGAGATCACCGCGATCCCCATCTTGGCCATGATCTTGAGCAGCCCGTCCTCGATCGCGGTGCGGTGGTTGGTCAGGCATTGTTCGATGGTCAGGTCGCCGAACAGGCCACGGCCATGACGGTCGACGATCGCGGCTTCGGCCAGATAGGCGTTCACCGTGGTCGCACCGACGCCGATCAGCACCGCATAATAATGGGTGTCGAGGCATTCGGCCGAGCGCACGTTGATCGACGCATAGCTGCGCAGGCCCCGGCGGACGAGATGCGTATGCACCGCCGCCGCCGCCAGCACGCCCGCGATCGCGACCCGGCCCTCGGAGACATGCTCGTCGGTCAGGAACAGCTCGGAGCGGCCTTCACGCACTGCCTGTTCGGCCTGGTTGCGGATACGCTGGATCGCGGCGCGCAGCCGGTCGGGACCGCCGTCTGCCTCGAAGGTGCAGTCGATCTCGGCCGCCGAGCGACCGAAATGCGCCTTCAGTCGGTGCCAGTCCGCGCCGGTCAGGACCGGGGACGGCAGGACCAGCACGCGCTCGCGCCGATCCTCGGTGTCGAGGATGTTGGCGAGATTGCCGAACCGCGTCTTGAGCGACATCACATAGCGTTCGCGAAGCGAGTCGATCGGCGGGTTGGTCACCTGGCTGAAATTCTGGCGGAAGAACTGGCTGATCAGGCGCGGCTTGTCGGAGATGACCGCCAACGGCGTGTCGTCCCCCATCGAACCGATGGCTTCCTTGCCACCCTCGGCCATGGGCGACAGGATCAGCTCCATATCCTCCATGGTCTGGCCCGCCGCGACCTGACGGCGCAGCATTTCGCCGCGCGGCATCCGCACCAGCGCCTCTTCCTCCGAAGGCTGGGGCAACTGGTCCATCGTCAGGAACTCGCCGATCATCGCGGCATAGTCCTGCTCGCCCGAAATCTGGTCCTTGATCGCGCGGTCGTCGTACAGCTTGCCCTCGGCAAGGTCGACGGCGATCATCTGACCCGGCCCCAGGCGGCCCTTGGCGGTCACGGTGGCTTCGGGCACCACGACCATGCCGCTTTCCGACCCGACGATCAGCAGGCCATCGGCGGTCAGCGTATAGCGAAGCGGGCGCAGCGCATTGCGGTCCATGCCCGCCACCGCCCAGCGGCCGTCGGTCATCGCAAGGGCGGCGGGACCGTCCCACGGCTCCATCACCGAGGCGAGATACTGGTACATGTCGGCATGGGCCTTGGGCGCGTCGAGGTCCTTCTGCCACGCCTCGGGCACCAGCATCAGCTTGGCGGTCGGCGCGTCGCGGCCGGAGCGGCAGATCGCCTCGAACACCGCGTCGAGCGCGGCGGTATCGGACGCACCCGCCGGGATCACCGGCTTGATATCCTCCGAATTGTCGCCGAACGCGATCGAGGCCATGCGGATCTCGTGGCTGAGCATCCAGTTCTTGTTGCCGCGGATCGTGTTGATCTCGCCGTTATGCGCCAGGCAGCGGAAGGGCTGCGCCAGCCACCATTGCGGGAAGGTGTTGGTCGAATAACGCTGGTGGAAGATCGCCACGCGGCTCTCGAACCGGTGGTCCTGCAGGTCGGGATAGAAGACCGACAGGCTCTCGGCGAGGAACAGCCCCTTGTAGATGATCGAGCGGCAGGACAGCGAACAGATATAGAAGCCGCTGATCTGCGCCGCGATCACCCGCTTTTCGATGCGGCGGCGGATCAGATACAGGTTCTTTTCGAACTCGGCGGCATCCACCTCGTCGGGCATCGGCCCGGCGATCATGATCTGCTCGATCTCGGGCCGCGTCGCCTGCGCCTTCATGCCGATGACCGACACGTCGACCGGCACCTGGCGCCAGCCATAGATGGTGTAGCCCGCCTCGATGATGACGCTCTCGACGATGGTGCGGCAGGTTTCCTGCGCGCCCAGGTCGGTGCGCGGCATGAAGATCATGCCGACCGCGAGCCGGTTGGGGAGAACCTTGTGCCCCGACGCGGCGATGGCGTCGTCGAAGAAACGGTGCGGCAGGTCGACATGCAGCCCCGCGCCGTCGCCGGTCTTGCCGTCGGCGTCCACCGCGCCGCGGTGCCACACCGCCTTCAGCGCGTCGATCGCCGACTGGACGACCCGGCGCGAGGGCTGGCCATCGGTGGCCGCGACCATGCCGACGCCGCACGCATCGCCCTCGAACTCGGGACGGTACATGCCATGCTCGGCGAGATATTCGCGCTGGTCCATCGTCATTCTCCACTCACGCCGAACCGGGTCATCACCCCCGCCACGGCCTTTTTCGTTTCGCCCCATTCCCAGGGCTGTTCCTGCGTGATCCAGGTCAGGACCGTCTCCTCGGTCCGGGGCCGCAGCACCCGCACCTTGTCGACCAGCCTGGACTCGTTCGTCATCGTCGGCGGCACCGTGCCGCTCTGCATCGTCGCGACCAGCGCCTGCCCGGCGGGCGTGGCGTAGAAGCGATTCAGCGTCGCCAATTCGGCATCAGTAAATGCCGCACCGTAAATTGCCGCCTGACGCTGCCAGAGGACCGGCATCCGCTCGCGCATCGAACGGACGCGCAGCGGCTGCACCGCCTCGGCAATGGCGTGGACGATGCCGGGATGACGGTCCTCGCGGGCCTGCATCGCCGGATCGCTCGCCAGCAGCTGCGCCACCATCACATCGGTGCGGGCCGCGTTGACGATCAGCGTCTCGGGATAAAGCAGCCGCGCCAGCATCAGCGCCGCCGGGCGCGGGGCGGCCTGCGCCACCGACGCGGTCTGCACCGTGCCGCCCAGCATCAAGGCCATCGCCCCGAGGCCGCCCGCCAGCATCACTTCTTGGCCTTGCCCGCGTCCAACGCCTCGACCCGTGCGCGGATCTTGGGGAAGGCGGCCATGCCGGCCTCTCGTCCCATCGCCTTGCCCGCCTCGGCCAGGCGCTGCTGCAACTGCGGTTGCAGGGTCAGCAAACGCTTGCCGGTGGGCGAATCGTAAAAGGCGATGATCGCCTTCAGCTCATCTTCGGAGAAGTTCCGACGATATTCCTCGGCCGCCACTTCGGCGATGCCCGGATAGCGCGCGCGGAAGGCCGCCAGCATTTCCTCGGTCGCGATCGCGCCGACCTGCTGCCGCCCTTCCGGCGTGGCCAGCCGGTTCTTGACGGCCTGGGGAATGTCGGGCGCGGCCTGCATCGCGGTCACGATCTGGGCCGACACCAGCGGCATCAGCCCCGAAAACTGGAAGTCCAGCGTCCGATCGAGGTCGAGCTTGGCGACCAGCGCCCGCGCCGTCTCGATCCGCCCGCCCGCATCGGCGGCGGGCGCGGTCTGCGCCACGGCGGGCGCCGCCAGCAGCAGGGCCAGCGGGGCGAGCATGCGGATCACGCGGCCACCTTCTCACGCGCGCCGGTCTTGGCCCGCGCCTTCAACCACTGGTGCATCGCCTTGGCCACGTCGCGCCCGTCACGGATCGCCCACACCACCAGCGACGCGCCGCGCACGATGTCCCCGGCGGCGAACACGCCGTCCAGGCTGGTCATCAGCGTGCGGCCATCGACCAGCACCGTGCCCCAGCGGCTGACGCCCAGCTCGGCGGTGCCGAACAGGCTCGGCAGGTCTTCCGCATCGAAGCCCAGCGCCTTGATGACCATGTCCGCCTCCAGCAGATGGTCGGCACCCGGCTCCGCCTCCGGCGCACGCCGTCCGCTGGCGTCGGGCGCACCCAGCCGCATCTTGGCGGCGCGCACGCCCGTCACCGTGTCGCCGCCCTCGAAGCCCAAAGGCGCGGAGAGCCAGACGAACTCGGCGCCCTCCTCCTCGGCATTCGCCACTTCGCGCTGCGACCCCGGCATGTTCGCCCGGTCGCGGCGATAAAGGCACTTCACCGACTTGGCGCCCTGGCGGATCGCGGTGCGCACGCAGTCCATCGCGGTATCGCCGCCGCCGATCACGACGACATTCTTGCCCTCGGCGTTCAGCGACCCGTTCTCGAACGCCTCGACCGTGTCGCCGAAGCTCTTGCGGTTGGAGGCGGTCAGATAGTCGAGCGCGGCGATCACGCCATTGGCACCCGCGCCTTCCACCTCGACATTGCGCGCCTTGTACACGCCGGTCGCGATCAGCACCGCATCATGGCGGCGGCGCAGGTCCTCCAGCGTGGCGTCCTCGCCGACCGCAAAGCCTTCGTGGAAGACGATGCCGCCCGCCTTCAGCCGCTCGACCCGGCGCATGACGACGGGCTTTTCCAGCTTGAAGCCGGGAATGCCATAGGTCAGCAAGCCCCCCGCCCGGTCGTGCCGGTCATAGACATGGACGTCATAGCCCGACACGCGCAGATATTCGGCCGCCGTCAGGCCCGCAGGCCCCGCGCCGATCACCGCGACCGATTGGCCCCGCGCCGGTCCGGGGACCAGCGGCTCGACCCAGCCCTCTTCCCACGCGGTGTCCGTGATGAACTTTTCGACCGAGCCGATCGTGACCGCGCCGTGGCCCGAAAACTCGATGACGCAATTGCCCTCGCACAGCCGGTCCTGCGGGCAGATGCGGCCGCAGATCTCGGGCATGGTCGAGGTGCTGTTCGACAACTCATAGGCTTCGCGCAGGCGACCTTCCGCGGTCAGGCGCAGCCAGTCGGGAATATGATTGTGCAGCGGGCAATGCACCGAGCAATAGGGCACGCCGCATTGCGAGCAGCGCCCGGCCTGGTCCTCGGCCGCCGGGGGCGCATAGCGTTCGGCGATTTCGCGGAAATCCTCCGCGCGGGCCTCTGCGGCCCGCTTGGCCGGATAGGCCTGATCGCGGCCTACAAACTTCAGCATAGAATCGTTCGCCATATGCGCCTCCGAAGATGCGGATATTGCGCGAACGACCCTATGTCACCTCGAAATCGACATATAGGTCAGCATGGCTGTCTAACTAAAATGGGATTTATGGCATCCAACCCGGTTGTTGCGACCGATGCGCAATAAATAAGGTCCGATCCGGCATCAATGCATGGTCAGCAGCGCCAGCGCGATGCTGCCCGCGACGATCCGATACCAGGCAAAGGGACCGAAGCCGTGACGGCCGACAATGCCGACGAACCAGCGCACCACCAGCAGCGCGACGATGAAGGCGACGACGAAGCCGATCGCGATCTCCAGCGGCCCGACGCTGTTCCCGGCGCGCATGGCGTCCAGATGCCCCGCAGTCTCGACCACGCTGGCACCCAACATGGTGGGGATGGCGAGGAAGAAGCTGAACTCGGCCGCCGTGCGCCGCTCGACACCCAGGGTCAGCGCGCCCAGGATCGTCGCGCCCGACCGGCTGACGCCGGGGATCATCGCCAGGCACTGGAGAAAGCCGACGCCCAGCGCGGTCTTGGCGGGGACCGCCGCGATGCCGCGCGTCGTGCCGGGCTTCACCACCCGCTCGATCACCAGGATCGCGACGCCGCCGACGATCAGCGCGACCGCGACGACCTTGGGCTGGAGCAGCAGCGCCTCGATATGCTTCTTGGCCAGCACGCCGATGACGGCGGCGGGCATGAAGGCGATCAGCAGGTTGCGCACGAAACGGATCGAGCCGGGATCACGCTTGGCGAGCCCCACCATGACCGTCCAGAAGGTCCGCCAGTACAGGACGACCACCGCCAGGATCGCCCCCAGCTGGATGACGATGTTGAACATCTGCCAGCGCGCATCGTCATAGCCGAGCAGCGCGCCCGCCAGGATCAGGTGGCCGGTGGAGGATACCGGCAGGAATTCGGTGACACCCTCGACGATCCCGAGGATGATGGCGGCAATCAGATCGTTCACGCGAGTCCCCAAATGCTAGAACAGCCCCGCCGCCATAGGGCGACGAGGCTGTCAGCGAAATGATAAAGACTGTCAGGTTGGGACGGTTCAGGCCGCCAGCGTCTCCGCCCGGCGCCCGAAGCGACCCGCCTTGCGGAAACGGATCAGATATTCGGGCGCGACGGTCGCCAGCGGCGCGGCCTCGACGCCCAGCGCGGCCAGGCCCGGCGCACCGGCCGCGACGACATTATCCTTTTGCAGCATCAGCCACTGGTCCCAGCTGATCGGCGAGCCCGGCAGGCGGGCCAGCAGCGCCCCGGCAAAGTCGGGCACGTCCACGAAGTTCGGCTTGCGACCCAGCGCCTGCGCGATCCAGCGCAGCAACTCGCCCATCGACAGCACGTCCGGCCCGCCCAGCTCATAGGTCTTGCCCCCATGCGCTTCGGGATCGCGCAGCGCGTTGGCGACCGCCTGACCGACATCGCCCGCAAAGACCGGCTGGAACTTCACGCCCGCGCGCAGGACCGGGACGATCGGTGAGGCCATCATGCCCGCGAAGCGATTCACGAACTGGTCCTCGCGCCCGAACACGATCGAGGGGCGCAGGATGGTGGCGTTCGGGAAAGCCGCGCGCACCGCCTCTTCGCCCTGCCCCTTGGACCGGGCATAGGCCGCCGCGCCATTGGCGTCCGCGCCGATCGCCGAGACATGGACCAGCGCTTCGGCCCCGGCCTTGCGAGCGGCTTCCGCCACGGCCCGCGCACCGTCCACATGGATGGCCTGCATATTGCGGCCCATCACGCCGACCAGATTGACGACCGCATCCGCGCCCTCGACCGCACGCGCGACCGTTTCGGGGCGGGCAATGTCGACGGCCAAGAACTGCGTCTGGCCCAGCCCTCCTTGCGTGCGCAGGAAATAGGCCTGGCGCGGATCGCGCTGCGCCACCCGGACGCGCGTACCGTCCCGCATCAGTTCGCGTGCGACATAGCGGCCCAGAAAGCCCCCGCCGCCGATCAGCGTCACCAGCTTGTTCGTCATGACCGTCCCTATTCGCCAGATTTTTTGTGCATCGCCCCTTTGCCTCGCAAAAAAGCCGTTGACAAGGATTCGAACCCTACCCTAAAGGCGCAGGCCTACCCCGTGCCCAGATGGCGGAATTGGTAGACGCACCAGCTTCAGGTGCTGGCGATCGCAAGGTCGTGGAGGTTCGAGTCCTCTTCTGGGCACCATTTTTCCCCAGGCTTACGAGCCTCGGGAGTGGCGGAAAACCAAGACTTTCTACCAACATCACCGTGCGACAGCGCGATGATGAAGTCTTGGCCTCTCCCGCCGCCATGGGCGCCGAGGCGTGCCCGTTTCTTTCCTTACAAAGCCGACAAGCCTTTCTTTATTCGTCAGGCGACGGTCACTCCTGCCCGTATCGGGGTACATTGTGCGCGTGCGAAGGCCGGGTCGGCTTCGACCGCTTCGCCGACAATCAGCATGGCGGGATCGTGCGCGCTGATCGCCTCGACCAGAAAGGCCAGCGAGGACAGCCGCCCCCGGATGATTCGTTCATTGGGCAGCGAGGCGTTGACCACGACCAGCACCGGCGTGTCGGGGCTACGGCCAGCGGCGACCAGTTGCTGGGCGACGGTCGCGGCGGCGGCGCGGCCCATATAGATGGCGAGCGTCGCATCGGATGCGGCCAGTGCCGTCCAGTCGAGATCGAGCGTCGCCCCCGCCTGCGCATGGGCCGTCACCAGGGTCAGGCGGCGCGCCACGCCGCGCAGGGTCAGGCTGGTCCCCGCCGAGGCGACCGCCGCGCTGGCAGCGGTGATGCCCGGACAGATGCGTACCGGCACGCCCGCCGCGCGGCAGGCGGTGACTTCCTCCGCCGTGCGCCCGAAGATCGCCGGGTCGCCGCCCTTCAGCCGGACGACACGCTTTCCCGCCAGCGCCGCCGCGACGATCAGCGCGTCGATCGTCCGCTGGTCCTTGGAATGGCGGCCCGATCGCTTGCCGACGCTGATCCGCTCGGCATGGGCGCCGATCAGGTCGAGGATGGCGGGGCCGACCAGTGCGTCGTAGAAGACCACATCCGCCGCCGCGATCAACCGCTCGGCCTTGCGGGTCAGCAGGTCGGGATCGCCCGGCCCTGCGCCGACCAGCCAGACCGAACCGGCGGGAAAATCGTCATGCGGCATGGTTGGTTTCCTCGGCGAGCAGGCGGGCGAGCGCGGGGCGGCACGATCCGCAATTGGTGCCCGCGCCCAAAGCGGCTCCGATCGCGGCGACATCGGCCAGCCGCTGGTCGCGGATCGCCGCGACGATGGTGCGCATCCCGATATCGAAACAGGCGCAGACGATCGCGCCGCGATCCGCCTGCACCCCAGGCGCGCGTCCGGCGAGCAGGGTCGGCGCGGCCTCCGGCTCGGCCAGTTGCCCGATCAGCCAGTCGCGGCTCGGCAATTCGCCGCTCTCGGTCACGAACAGCGCGGCGACCAGCCGACCACCCGACAGGATCGCGATCCGCCTCGTGCCGCGCGCGGCGTCGATCGCCTCGATCCGCTCGCCAGCGGGCAGGCTCGCCTCCAGCTTCACCGGATCGCCATCGCCCGCCAGCTCCCACAGGCTGCCCGCCGGAACCGCGACGCGCGTCGCCCAGAGGCATTTGGGAGTACGCACCGGCTCGCCCGCGACGATCAGGAAACCGCGCCAGCGCGTCGCGACCGCCGCCAGTCGCGCCGGGGTTTCCTTGAAGCCCGGCTGGCCCGAGACGGGATCGACCAGCGGACGCGGCAGCAGGCCGGTGCGACCGCCGCTCGACGTGCGGTCGGTCCAGTGGATCGGGGTGAAGATTTCGCCCTTTCGCTGCGCAGGCGTCACGCGCACGCGGTAGAGGCTGTCGCCCTGCGGCGTCGCCACTCGCGCCAGCCCGCCATCGGTGACGCCCAGCCCGGCGGCATCGTCAGGATGCACCTCCACCAAAGGCTCCTCGCGGTGACGGGCGAGCTTGGGCGCCAGGCCGGTGCGGGTCATGCTGTGCCACTGGTCGCGGTAGCGCCCGGTGTTGAGCGTCAGCGGCCAGGCGACGAGCGGGCCGGAAATCGCCTTTTGCGTGACCGTCACCAGTCGCGCGCGGCCATCGGCGGTCGGGAAACGGCCATCGGCGAACGGCGTGCCGCCCCAGCGGAACGGCGTCATCGCGTCATAGTCGCCATTGCCCGCGCTCGACCGGCCGGGCAGCGCGAACAGGCGCGCGCCGTCATTCTCGTAAGCCGACAACCGACAATGCTCGCGCCAGATTTCGGCGGGGCGATCATAGGCGAACGCGGTCTTCCACCCCATGCGGCGACCGACCTCCTTGACGATCCACCAGTCGGGCCTGGCCTCGCCCGGCAGCGGGAATAGCGCGCGCTGGCGGCTGATCGTGCGGTCGCTATTGGTGACGGTCCCGTCCTTCTCACCCCAGGCGGCGGCGGGCAGGCGGACATGGGCATAAGCCGAGGTATCGGTGTCGGCGATCACGTCGCTGACCACTACGAAGGGACAGGCGGCCAATGCCTCGCGCACGCGGCCCGCATCGGGCATCGACACGGCGGGATTGGTCGCCATCACCCACAGCGCCTTGATCCGCCCCTCGCCCAGCGCGCGGAAGAGGTCGACGGCCTTGAGACCGGGCTTTTCGGCGATGGTCGGCGCGGCCCAGAAACGCTGGACACGGGCGCGGTTGTCGGGGGCGAAGTCCATATGCGCGGCCAGCGTCGAGGCCAACCCGCCCACCTCGCGCCCGCCCATCGCATTGGGCTGGCCGGTGATCGAAAAGGGCTGCGCGCCGGGCTTGCCGATGCGCCCCGTCGCGAGGTGGACGTTCAGGATCGCATTGACCTGATCGGTGCCGGTCAGCGACTGGTTCACGCCCTGGCTGAACAGCGTGACGGTGCGCGGGGTGGCGGCGAACAGCTCGTAGAAGCGCCGCAGGTCGGCGGGCGACAGGTCGCAGGTCCTGGCGACCGACCAAAGATCGCTGCCCTCGCCCGACGCTTCCCAGAAATCGGCCGGAACCGACAGGTGATCGGCGAGGAAAGCGGCGTCGAGCGCGTCCGCTTCACGGCACCAGGCGAGCAGGCCGTTCATCAGCGCCACGTCGCTGCCGGGGCGCAGCGGCAGATGGAGGTCGGCTTCTTCCGCCGTCTCGGTCCGGCGCGGGTCGATCACCACCAGCTTGGCGCCCGCATCGCACCGGGCGCGGATACGCTGATAGACGATGGGGTGGCACCAGGCGGTGTTGCTGCCGACCAGCACGATCAGGTCGGCGGCGTCGATGTCTTCGTAGGATGCGGGCACCACGTCCTCGCCGAACGCGCGGGTGTGACCCGCGACCGCGCTCGACATGCACAGGCGCGAATTGGTGTCGATATTGGCCGAGCCGATAAAGCCCTTCATCAGCTTGTTGGCGACATAATAGTCCTCGGTCAGCAACTGGCCGGAGACGTAGAAGGCGACGCTGTCGGGGCCGTGCTGGGCGATGGTGTCGCGGAAGCGTTTCGCTACGAGGTCGAGCGCCTTGTCCCAGCTGGCGCGACGCTTGCCGATCATGGGGGTGAGCAGGCGGCCTTCGAGGCCGACCGTCTCGCCCAAATGCGTGCCCTTGGAGCAGAGCCTGCCGCGATTGGCGGGGTGGTCGGGGTCACCCTCGATGCGGACGCTACGCTCGCCGGTCACGGTCGCGCGGATGCCGCAGCCGACGCCGCAATAGGCGCAGGTGGTGCGGATCGCGTTCATGCGTCGCCCCTCCCCTTCAGGGGAGGGGTTGGGGTGGGGCAGTTCGGCAGGCACAACGCTTGTGGCGAGGCCCCACCCCCAGCCCCTCCCCTGAAGGGGAGGGGAGAAAAGTGCCCGCTCCTCACGCCGCCGCCTTCAGGGTGCTGGCGCGGCAGATCAGCACGCGACCGCCGCTAATCTTCACCGGCACCACGGGCGTGCAGCCCTTGTCCTCACCCAGCGCCTCGCCGGTGCTCAGCGAAATCCGCCAATTGTGCAGCGGGCACGCCACCGCACCGCCATGGACGATCCCCTGGCTCAGCCGCCCATGTTTGTGCGGGCAGCGGTCGAGCAGCGCGAAGACCTTGTTCTCGCCGGTGCGGAAGACGGCGATGTCGTTCCCGCCCTCGACCTGCACCGTGCGGCTGCCGCGCACCGGGATTTCATTGACCCAGCCGATATCGAGCCATTCGCCCGCCAAGGAACCAGAGGTCATGCCATCTCTCCAACAGGTTGGAAGCGCGCCATCGGCGCATGGATTTCGCGTTCCTCGCCCGCGACGCGCGCGGCCCAGGGGTCATCCTGCGAGAAGCTCTGCGAATGGAAGAAGCGACGGGCGAGTTCGGCGCGCGCCTCTTCATCGGGCAGCAGGCGCGACTGGATATAGGCAAGGCCAACCCGCTCGATCCACGGCGCGGTCCGCTCCAGATAGCGCGCCTCCTCGCGATAGAGCTGGACGAAAGCGGCGCACATTTCCATCGCCTCTGCCTCGGTCGCGACCTTGCAGAGCAGGTCGGTGGCGCGGACCTTGATCCCGCCATTGCCGCCGACATGGAGTTCGTAGCCCGAATCGACGCAGACTACCCCGAAGTCCTTGATCGTCGCCTCGGCACAGTTGCGCGGACAGCCCGACACCGCGATCTTGAACTTGTGCGGCATCCACGATCCCCAGGTCGCCCGCTCCAGCTTGACGCCCAGCCCGGTCGAATCCTGCGTGCCGAAACGGCACCATTCGGAGCCGACACAGGTCTTCACCGTGCGAAGCGACTTGCCATAGGCATGGCCCGAGACCATCCCAGCGGCGTTCAGATCGGCCCAAACGGCGGGCAGGTCCTCCTTTTTGATGCCGAAGATGTCCAGCCGCTGGCCGCCCGTCACCTTGACCATCGGCGCGTTGAACTTCTCGACCACGTCCGCGATCGCGCGCAGTTCCTTCGGACTGGTGATGCCACCCCACATGCGCGGGACGACCGAATAGGTGCCGTCCTTCTGGATATTGGCGTGCATGCGTTCGTTGACGAAGCGGCTCTGCTGGTCGTCGACATATTTGCCCGGCAGCGCGCAGAGCAGATAGTAATTGAGCGCGGGGCGGCAGGACGAACAACCGTCCGGGGTCGACCAGTGCAGCTTCTGCATGACTTCGGGGATCGACTTCATGCCCTGCGCGACGATCTCGCGGCGCACATCGTCATGGCCGAAGCTGGTGCATTTGCACATGGTCTTCGGCCCGGCCTCCACCTCGTCGCCCAGGGTGAGCGCGAGCAGGCTCTCGACCAGCCCGGTGCACGAACCGCAGCTCGCCGACGCCTTGCAGGTGGCGCGGACCGCATCCAGGCTGTGCGCACCCTTGGCGATGCACGACACGACCTGCCCCTTGGTGACGCCGTTGCAGCCGCAAATCTCCGCCGTGTCGGAGAGCGCCGCAACGGCCGCCTTAGGGTCCGCCTGCCCCCCTCCCGAGGCGAAGGCCTGGCCGAAGATCAGCGCGTCGCGAATGTCGCCGACGCTCTCGCCCTTTTTGAGCAGGTCGAAATACCAGTTGCCGTCGGCGGTGTCGCCGTAGAGCACCGCGCCGACGATCCGGTCGTCCTTGACCACGACGCGCTTGTAGATCCCGCGGGCGGCATCGCGCAGCACGATGTCCTCCGCGCCGTCGCCGCCGCCGAAATCGCCCGCCGAGAAGACGTCGAGCCCGGCGACCTTCAGCTTCGTCGCGGTGGCGGTGGGGCGATAGCCCGAGGGTGCGCCGGTCAACGCATCGGCCAGGCTGCGGCACATGTCCCAGAGCGGCGCGACCAGGCCGTAGACCTGCCCGTCATGCTCGACGCACTCGCCGACCGCCAGGATGCGGGGATCGGAGGTGACCATATGGTCGTCCACCTTGATCCCGCGCCCGACCTCCAGTCCCGCCGCGCGGGCCAGCGCGACCGAGGGGCGGATGCCGACCGCCATGACGACCAGATCGGCGGGGATTTCGCGCCCGTCCTTCAGGCGGATCGCCTCCACCTTGCCATCGCCCAGGATCGCGGCGGTGTCCGCACCGGTCAGCACGGTCTGGCCGCGCGCCTCCAGCGCCTGTTTGAGCAGCCAGCCCGCCGCCTCGTCCAGCTGCCGCTCCATCAGCGTCGGCATCAGGTGGAGGACGGTGACGGTCATGCCGCGCAAGGACAGGCCATGCGCCGCCTCCAGCCCCAGCAGGCCGCCGCCGATCACTACCGCGCTGCCACCCCGCTCGGCGGCGGCGAGCATATGCTCGACATCCTTCATGTCGCGAAAGCTGATGACGCCGGGCAGGTCGTGACCGGGCACCGGGATGATGAAGGGATCGGAGCCGGTCGCGATCAGCAGCCGGTCATAGTCCAGCACCATGCCGCTCTGCGCGGTGACGGTGCGCGCGTCCCGGTCGATCGCGGTGACGGGATCGCCGCTGACCAGGGTGATGCCGTTATCTTCATACCAGTCGAGGCCGTTGATGACGATCTCGTCGAACGTCTTCTCGCCCGCCAGCACCGGCGACAGCATGATCCGGTTATAGTTCACCAGCGGCTCGGCGCCGAAGATGGTGATGCGATAGCGCGCGGGATCGCGGGCCAGCAATTCCTCGACCGCGCGGCATCCGGCCATGCCGTTGCCGACGACGATCAAATGCTCGCGGGTGTCGACCTTGGCGACGCTCAGGACTTCGTGTTTCATCGGTTCGATCCGTGGAAGAGGAAAAGCATCAGATCCGCACGCCCTCGGCCGCGCCCCAGCTGCGGCGCCAGCGGGTCTTGACCAGCATCAGGCCCGCCAGCGCGATCAGGGCCAGCGCGGCGAAGATCAGGAAGCCGCCGGAAAAGCTGCCCGTCCACTGCTTGGCGAAGCCCAGCGACGAGGCGAGGTAGAAGCCGCCGATCCCGCCCGCCATGCCGACCAGGCCGGTCATCACGCCGATCTCGGCGGCGAAACGCTGCGGCACCAGCTGGAACACCGAACCATTGCCGACCCCCAGCGCCAGCATCGACAGGACGAACAGTGCGAGCGAGGCGGCGAACCCGTCGACCATCGCCACGCCGGTCAGGGTGACGGCGGCGGCGGCGAACACGCCGAGCAGCGCCTTCACGCCCCCGATCGCATCGGCCAGCGCGCCGCCCATCGGCCGGACCAGCGACCCGGCGAAGACACAGGCCGCCGTGGCATAACCGGCCTGCACCGGGGTCAGACCGAAGCGGTCGGTGAAATAGATGGGCAGGCTGGCGGCAAGCCCGACGAACCCGCCGAAGGTGACGGCGTAGAAGCCCATCAGCCACCAGGCATCGGCCTGTTTCAACGGCGCCAGATACTCGACCAGACGGCGCGGCGGCGGTGCGCCCGGCGCATCCTTGGCCATGACCATATAGGCGAAGAAGACGAGGGTCAGCGGCAGGCAGGCCAGACCCAGCACCGCGTTCCAGCCGAACAGCTTGGCGAGCGCGGGCGCGAACAAGGCGGCCAGCACCGTGCCCGAATTGCCCATGCCCGCCAGGCCCATCGCCTTGCCCTGATGCTCGGGCGGATACCAGCGGCTGGCGAGGGGCAGCGCGATGGCGAAGCTCGCCCCCGCAAAGCCCAGGATGACACCCAGCGCCAGCGTGCCGCCAAAGCTGTTCACCCCCAGCACCCAGGCCGAGAAGAGGCCGCCGATCACGATCAACTGGCTGATCGCACCCGCCCGCTTCGGCCCGATCCGGTCGACCAGCAGGCCATTGACGACGCGCAGCACCGCCCCCGCCAGCGTCGGCACCGCGACCATCACGCCCTTTTCCGCCGGGGTCAGGGACAGGCTGGCCGAAATCTGCGGCGCCAATGGGCCGAGCAGGACCCAGACCATGAAGGCCAGATCGAAATACAGAAACGCCGCGATCAGCGTCGGCGTATGACCGCTAGCCCAGAAGCCGCCATCGTCCGCCGCTTTCGCCGCCTTGTCGTCATCCCAGAATGCCGTCGCCATCGTGCCGCCTCCGTGGGGTCGCCGGGACCCGAAACGAAAAAAGCCGCCAGGACGCGGGACCCTTGCGGGTCGCATCCTGGCGGCTTCGTTGCCTCCAAGCGGAAAGTGGGACAGCCCCGCTTCCGCCAGCGCGCCACCCCGTCGTTGGAGCGGCGATCGCCGTTATCTCGTGTCCGACGCCATTGCCGGACGACTCGAAAACTGCCTGATTCGCCAGCGGCGCGCAAGACCCTTTCGCAATCGCAGCAAAAACATCCTCCCCGGAACGGGGAGGTGGCAGCGCGAAGCGCTGACGGAGGGGGGCTTCCACATAGTTCACCCTTTGTGGAGATCCCCCTCCACCACCTCTTCGCGGCGGTCCCCCTCCCCGTTCCGGGGAGGATCGTTACGGCAACTCCTTCAAATACCCCGGGATATCATCCGGGTCGAACGCCCGCCCGTCGAAAAACGGATCGCTGCCCAGCACCAGCCGCCCTTGCGTCGACCCCGCCCCGATCGGCTCGACCAGCGCGCCCTCCAGCTTGGAGCTTGCCCCCGGCAACGGTGCGCCCGACCCCGCCAGCGCGGCGCGGTACAGGTCCGGCCGGAACACGCCCTGCGCGGTGGCGGCGTCCGCGTTCGAGAAGGACAGCCCCTCCCACCGCACCATCTGCGCATAGAGCCAGCCCGCCTGGCTGCGCCATGGGAAGTTCGCCGCCTCGCGATATTGGAACATGAAATCGGGATAATGGACCGGCTCGCCGCCCGGCACCACGCGGATGCGGTCGGTGATCGCGCGCAGGATCGCGCCCACCGGCGCGTCGAGATAAGCGGTGCGCGACAGGATTTCGGCGCTCTGTTCGACCGTCTCGGGATCGATGAAATGCGCCGCCGCCGCGTGGAGCGCGCGGATCAGCCGCAATACTGCGTCGCGCCGCTCCTCGGCCTGGTCGCTGCGCATCGCCAGCACCTTTTCGACGCCGCGCCGCCAGATTTGCGCGGTGGCCAGCGCGATCCGCCCGACGCCGCGATCGACCGCGATCGAGTTCCACGGCTCGCCGACACAGATACCGTCCACCTCGCCCGCCGCCAGCGCATCGGCGGCGAAGGGCGGGCTGGTCACGACGATATCGACATCCATGTCCGGCCGGATGCCGACCCCGGCCAGCCAGTAGCGCAGCATGTAGTTATGGCTGGAATGGCGATGCACCACCCCGAAGCGCAGACGCTGCCGCGCCGCCACCTCGCGCAGGGCCGCCCCCACCGCGATCGGATCGCCCAGCCCCTCGCCCAGCCCGCACGCCTCGCCCAGTGCGGTCGAGAAGGTGATGGCGTTGCCGTTCAACCCCAGTACGAAGGGCACCGCCATCGGCACCGCCGGACGATCCCGCCCCAGCGCGGTTGCGATGGCGAGCGGCGCGACCATGTGCGCGGCGTCGGTATGCCCATAGAGCAGCCGGTCGCGCACCGCCGCCCAGGTGACGTCGCGCACCAGATCGACCGCCACCCCCTGTTCCTCGGCAAAACCCAGCTCATGCGCCAATATCGGCAGCGCAGCGTCGACCAGCGGCACGAAGCCGATGCGGAACCGGTCGAGACTCACGGCAAATCTCCCATCAGCGCCTCGCTGGTCACGATCGCCTCGGCCACCTCGGCGATGCGCCGGTTGGACTGCATCGCATGGCCGCGCAGCAGCGCATAGGCGGCCGGCTCGTCGATGCCGCGACGCCGCATCAGGATCGCCTTGGCCCGATCGATCGTCTGGCGGTCGGCCAGTGCGGTCCTGGCCTCGGCCAGTTCGGCCTGGAGCCGCGAAAAGGCCTGGAAGCGGCGGATCGCGACGTCGAGCACCGGCTTGATCCGCTGCTTCGCCAGACCGTCGACGACATAGGCCGACACCCCCGCATCGACCGCCGCCAGCGCGCTTTCGGCGTCCGACTGGTCAACGAACATCGCGATCGGGCGGTCCACCGCGCGCGACATGGCGAAAAAATCCTCCAGCAGGTCACGGCCGGGATTTTCCAGATTGATGAGCACCACCTCGGGCGCGCACGCCTCGATCTGGCGGACGATCGGCCCGGCGGGGTCGATCAGCACCTGATCGTCCAATCCGGCCTCGCGCAGGCCCTCGGCAATGATCGCCGCGCGCGTCGTGCTGGTGTCGATGATCGCGATCCTCACGGGCGGATGGACTAGCCCGAAAGCCGCGCGTCATCCAGTCCGGACGATGAAGGACGGCATGACGTTTTTTTCAGAATAGCCGGGCCGAAGTGTTGCCTTGCCGAATCGTCGCCCTATGAGACGTTGCAACATACCATATCACCGGATCATCCATGGCCGTCACCGACTCCTTACTTCGTCGTTCCCGTCTTGCCGTCCTGTCCCTTGCCATGGCCTCATGCGCCATGCCGCTGTGCGCCAATGCGCAGGAAGCCGATACGCGCGAACAGGCCGAGGATCGTTCGGACATCGTGGTCCTGGGCACCCGCCGCTCGGTCGACCGCACCCTGTCCTCCGATCCCGCGACCGCGCGCATGTCGCAGTCCAGCCGCTCGCTGGAGCAGGACGTGTTGCAGGCGGCGGGCACGTACCGCCTGAACGACGCGCTGGAACTGGTCAGCGGGTTCAGCCAGCAGAACAACCGCGGCGGCGTGCTCGACAATTTCGCGATTCGCGGCTTTCTCGGCACGCCGGACGGCGGCGCGGAATTCTATGTCGACGGCTTCATCGCCAATCGCGGCATGGTGCCGCCCCGCGACCCCGCCACGGTCGAGCGGATCGAGGTGCTGAAAGGTCCGGCGGGTGCGATCTTCGGCGATGTCGATCCGGGCGGCCGGGTCAACATCGTCTCCAAGATGCCGCGCTTCACCTCCTCGGCCCGGCTGACCGCGACCTATGGCTCGTTCGACACCCGCCGGGTCGAGGCGGATGCCACGGGGCCGCTCTCCGACACCTTCGCCGCGCGAATCATCGTCGCGGCCGAGGACAGCGATGGCTGGCGCGACACGGTGTCGCTCAAGCGGCGGGTGGTCTCCCCCTCGCTGACCTGGGCGCCGAGCGATGCGCTGCGCCTGACCTATCTGGCCGAGTTCATGCAGTTCGACACGCCGTTCGATCGCGGCATCCCGGCGGTCGGCGACGATGCCAATGCCCTGCCCCGCTCGAATTATTATGGCGAGCCGTCCAACGGCCTCACCCGCTTCCGCAACGAGCGGCACCAGCTGACCGGGCTGGCGCAACTGGGCGGCGGCTGGACGCTGAACGGCGGCGTGGTCTGGCGGACCGGCTCGCTCAAGGGCTTTTCGGCGGACCAGTCGCGCATCGTCGGCACCCAGGTCTGGCGCCAGCGCCGTTCGCGCGATTTCGTGATCGACGATCTGGCCGCGCGGCTGGAATTGGCGGGAACGGTCGGGCGGCACCAGTTGAGCGTCGGCATCAAGGGTTATCGCATGACCTATGGCGAGCGCTGGATGCGGCGCAATCCGTCGGCGGCGGCGCCCTATGCGGTCGATCTCTATGATCCGGCATCGACCTATGGCGGCACGGCCGCGCCGCTCCTGCCCTTCACCAACAATGACGAGAATCGCTGGGCGGGCACGCTGTACGTCCAGGATATGTGGGCGGTGACCGACCGGCTGACCCTGGTCGGCGGCGCGCGGGTCGATCCCTATCGGCAGAAGATCGTCAACAACCGCACCGGCGGGGTCGGACAGATCGTTGACGAGCCGGTCAAGTTCCGTGCGGGCGCGCGCTATGCGGTGGACGATCATGTGTCGGTCCATGCCAATTGGGGCGAATCCTTCCTGCTCAATTCCGGCACGGGCCGCACCGGCGAGGGTTTCCAACCGGAGGAAGCGCGTGGCTATGAAGTCGGCGTTGCGGGCCGCTGGGCCGGGCTCGACCTGGGCATGACCTGGTTCGACATCGCCAAGAGCAACATCCTGACCACCGATCCGGTCGATCCCGGTTTCAACGCGCCGGTCGGCCGGATGAACAGCCGGGGGATCGAGGCCGACGCCTCGCTGCGCCTGGCCCGCCGGTGGCAGGTGATCGCCAACTATGCCTGGGTCCATGCCCGCAACGACGACAAGAGCTTCGCCACCCCGGCGGTGCTGGGTGTGCCCGCGCATTCGGGGACGGTGCTGGTCGTCCACCAACTGCCCATCGCCGGGCGCGACTGGCAGTTGAGCGGCGGCGTCGCCTATGTCGGCGACCGCGCAGGCTCGCTCGATGCACGGCCGCTGGTCCTGCCCTCCTATGTAAAGGTCAAGGCGGCGGTCGAAATGCCCGTCACCGACCAGCTGCGCTTCCGGCTGGAGGCCGACAACCTGTTCGATGCACGCTATGCCGCGAGTTCGTACAGCCGCTTGTGGATCTATCCCGGCGCGCCAAGGACGGTCCGCGCCTCGCTGCGGCTGGAGATATAGAGCGGGACGACATTGCGTTGAATCGACGCAAGCCCCTCTCCTTCAGGGGAGGGGTTGGGGTGGGGCCTTTCCACGAACGCCGCGCTTGCGGAAGCGCCCCACCCCCGGCCCCTCCCCTGAAGGGGAGGGGTGGATTCATATGGCGTCCTCCCCGCCACTGGGGGGATCGTGTTTGCCCCGAATGAACCATCGCACGGCCCCTGCGTAGCCACTCCGCAACGTCACGTTCCGGGAATGCCGCGATGAATCACGACCATCTGCCACGACCACCGCTGATCCTGGGCGTGGCCGGAGTCCTGCCGCCCCTGCTCTGCGTCACGCTGGCGCTGGTCGACCCGGCGCTGACCCTGCCCGCGACGATCGGCGGCGGGCTCTACGGCGCGCTGATCCTGTCCTTCCTGGGCGGCATGTGGTGGATGGAGGCGCTGCTGCGCCGCGACGCGCGGGGCTGGCCCTATCTGGTCGCGGTGCTGCCCAGCCTGATCGGATGGGCGTTGTTGCTGCCGCCATTGCTGGCGGGCGGCTCGATCCGGGTCGCGTTGATCCTGCTGGGCCTCGTCATCATGATCACGCCGCTCGCCGACCTTCGGATCGGCGACGCGATGCGGGCCGTCGCGGGCTGGGCCAGGTTGCGCTGGGCCTTGTCGCTGGGGCTGGGCGGCCTGACCCTGGTCCTGGGGCTGATCGCCTCCCGCTGAACGTTCAGGCGGGTTCGTCGCGCGGGGCGGGATCGGGCGCAGGCCCTTCGCCCTGCTCTCGCGCCTGGGCCTTTCGCCGTTTCAGATTTTCCCGGAGCGCCGCCGCCAGCCGCTCCGCCCGTTCGTCTTTTGCCATGGCATTTCGCATAATCCGCACAAAGGGCGCTTGACAATGCCCGCCCAATCGTCTCTAGGCGCGCTTCCCGCGGTGAAACGCGAGTGCTGCCGTAGCTCAGTGGTAGAGCGCATCCTTGGTAAGGCTGAGGTCGTGAGTTCAATCCTCACCGGCAGCACCATTCTCCCCCAGCCTTCTCAAAAGGCCGCAATGGGGAGCTTTCTTACCCCCACGCAAAACTTGATTGGGATCGTTTCGCCGGCTTGCTAGCTATGGTCGGATGAGATTCCGTTTTTCTTTCGGCGCGCAGGTGTTCGTCGGCATGGCCGTGGGCCTGCTGCTCGGCCTGCTCGCCCGGTCGCAGGGCCTGGCCGGATTGGCCGAGGGCCTGCGCATCGTCGGTGAGAGCTTCGTCCAGCTGCTCAAGGTGCTGGTCGTCCCGCTGGTGTTCACCGCCATCGTCGCGTCGATCGCGGCGCTGCGCGACCTGAACAATGCCGCCCGGCTGGTCGCGGCCACCTTCATCTGGTTCGCGATCACCGCGCTGATCGCCGTTACCATCGGGCTGACGCTGGGCACCGTGCTGCAACCCGGTCTGCATGCGGGCGTCGCGCCGGGCAGCGCGGTGCGGCCCGATACGGCGGGCTCCTGGCTGGACTTCCTGCGCGGGCTGATCCCGTCCAACATCCTGGGCCTGTCCGCCTCGACGAGCGCGGGCGACAATGGCGCGCTGAAGACCGGCTTGTCGTTCAACATCCTGCAGATCATCGTCATGGCGGTTGCGATCGGTGTCGCGGCCGTGCGGGTCGGCGACAAGGGCGAGGGCTTCCTGTCGTTCAACGCCTCGGCGCTCGCCATCTTCCGGCGCATCCTGTCCTGGGTGATCCGGCTGACCCCGCTCGGGTCGGGCGCACTGCTGGGCAATGCGATCGTGCGTTATGGCTGGCAGTCGCTGTCCGCGCTCGGCAGCTTTGCGCTGGCGGTCTATATCGGCCTCGGCCTTGTCCTCTTCGTGGTCTATCCACTCTTGCTGCTCGCCAACGGCATGTCCCCGAAGCGGTTCTATGCCGCCGCCTGGCCCGCCATCCAGCTGGGCTTCGTCTCGCGCTCGTCGATCGCCACCCTGCCCGTGACCGAAGACGCGGTGGAGCGGCGGCTGGGCGTGCCGCGCGCCTATTCGGCCTTTGCGGTCCCCTTTGCCGCGACCACCAAGATGGACGGGTGCGCCGCCATCTATCCCGCCATCTCGGCGCTGTTCGTCGCGCAATATTATGGCCTGCCGCTGCATGTCGGCGATTATGTGCTGATCGTGCTGGTATCGGTGCTGGGCTCGGCGGCGACCGCCGGGCTGACCGGCGCGGTCGTCATGCTGACGCTGACGCTGTCCACATTGGGCCTGCCGTTGGAGGGTGCGGGGCTGCTGCTGGCCATCGATCCAATCCTCGACATGGGACGGACCGCGATCAACGTGGCGGGGCAGGCGCTGGTCCCGACCATCGTCGCGCACCGGGCGGGCCTCATCATCGACACGCCCCCGGCGGAGCGCTTGCCGGAGGTGCCGCAAACAGGGTAAACACGTGCATGAGCTTGCGCGCGGTGTTCTGGTAAAGTAATACACGCGAGGCCGATCGCCGGAACCCCAGATGCGCCCCGACCCATTTAATCCCGACCGTACCCCGCTGGACCGGCCTTACGAGCCGGTCGGCCCCCATTATCCGCTCTATGATGCGGAGACGCAGAGCTGGACCTTCGGCCCCGACGAGGACGATGCGCCGCCCGAGCGGCCGCGTCGGAATATCCGCTGGGGCCGGTGGATCGCGCGGGGCATGGGGGCGGGCATCATCCTGCTGGTCATCGCCATCGCCTGGCTGGCCGTCACCGCGCCTTTGTCGCGCTCGCTCCAGCCGCCGACGCCGCCCTCGATCACGCTGACCGCCGATGACGGCACGCCGATCGCGCGGCGCGGGGCGATCATCGGCGCGCCGGTCGATGCCGCCAAGCTGCCCGCCCATGTGCGCGAGGCGTTCATGGCGATCGAGGACCGGCGCTTCTACTCGCACTGGGGCATCGACCCGCGCGGTATCCTGCGCGCCGCCTGGCACAATATCGGCTCGGGCGGGGTGCGCGAGGGCGGATCGACCATCACCCAGCAGCTGGCGAAGAACGCGTTCCTCGATTCCGACCGCACCGCAGGCCGCAAGATCCGCGAGGCGATGATCGCCTTCTGGCTGGAGGCGTGGCTGACCAAGGACGAGATCCTGTCGCGCTATCTGTCCAACGTCTATTTCGGCGACAATGTGTACGGCATCACCGCCGCGTCGAAACATTATTTCGGCCGGACGCCGGACAAGCTGAACATCGGCCAGGCCGCGATGCTGGCCGGGCTGGTCAAGGCCCCCTCGCGCCTCGCGCCCACCACCAATTTGAAGGGCGCCCGCGCCCGGCAGGCGGTCGTCGTCGCGGCGATGGAGGATGCGGGCTTCCTGACCAAGGCGGAGGCCGATGCCGTCCAGCCGCAGCGCGTCCTCGCCTCGCGGCCCGAGACCCTGCCCAGCGGCACCTATTTCGCCGACTGGGTGCTCCCCGAGGCGCGCGACCAGGCGGGCGAGATCAAGACCGAGGCGACCGTCCAGACGACCCTCAACCCCCGGCTCCAGCGGATCGCCGAGCGTACGGTGCGCAGCGCCGGGCTGAACCAGGCGCAGGTCGCACTGGTCGCGATGCGCCCCGACGGCCGCGTCGTCGCGATGGTCGGCGGCAAGGATTATTCCAAGAGTCCGTTCAACCGCGCGACCCAGGCGCGGCGCCAGCCGGGTTCGGCCTTCAAACTGTTCGTCTATCTCGCCGCCTTGCGCTCGGGCATGACGCCGGACTCGACCATCGAGGACGAGCCGGTCGATATCGCCGGGTGGAAGCCGCGCAACAGCGATGGCCGCTATCTGGGCAAGATCACGCTGCGCCAGGCGTTCGCCCGCTCGTCCAACGTGGCGGCGGCGCGGCTGACCCAGGCGGTCGGCGTGAAGTCAGTTATCAAGGCGGCGCGCGACCTGGGCATCACCACGCCGATCCCGAACGAGGCGACCATCGGCCTCGGCACCTCGACCGTCAGCCTGCTGGAGCTGACCGCCGCTTATGCCGCGGTCGCCAATGAAAGCTATCCGGTCGCCGCGCGCGGGCTGAACGACGTCAAGGACAAGGGCTGGTACCAGTCGCTGACCGAGCGCAAGACCGGCTTCTCCTCGGCGGTGCATGACGGGATGCTCGACCTGCTGTCCTCCTCGATCAAGACGGGCACGGGGCGGCAGGCGCTGCTGACCGTAGATGCCTATGGCAAGACGGGGACGACGCAGGATTCGCGCGACGCGCTGTTCGTCGGCTTCGCGCGCGATCTGGTGGTCGGCGTGTGGGTCGGCAATGATGACAACACACCCAATCCCGGCCTGTCGGGCGGCGGCGTCCCCGCGCGCATCTGGCGCGCCTTCATGCAGTCCGCGCTCGACATCCCGCCGGTCGCCGCACCCGTGGTGCAGGAAGAGGTCGATCCCGACGCCATCTCCAATGGCATGGACGAGGAGATGATCCCGACCGAAAGCGATCCGGTCGGTGAGATCATCCAGGGCCTGGGCCTGGACGTACGCACCGGCGACGATGGCTCGATCACCGTCGGCCCCGGCCGCCGCCGCCCCGACCGTGCCGGTCCGCCCCCGGAGGATCGCCGCCCGCCCGACGAGCGCGACGAAGAGGAATAGGGTACGCTTTCGGACGGGAGGCGTCTTATCTCTCTTCGCGCCGTCGCGACTTCGCGGGATCCATCCTTCTTCGCGCGAAGCCGCGATGACGCGAAGATGATCGGGTTCGCGCAGAAGCGCGGAGGACGCAGAGAAGCGATCTGCTCAATTCCTCCCCTGTAAGGGGAGGGGGACCATCCGCAGGATGGTGGAGGGGTGTCGGCAGGGGTGAGTGCAGTCCCACCTGACCAACGGCTACACCCCTCCGTCAGGCCTTCGGCCTGCCACCTCCCCTTGCAGGGGAGGAATGTCGATCGCTCTCTCGCGTCCTCCGCGCCTCTGTGCGAACAAAAACGGTGAGCCGGAAGGGGCTTGCCCTGCCCACCCCTTCCCCGTTAAACGCGCGGTCATTCGCAAGGACCCGGTGAAATTCCGGGTGGCTATTCCGGCCGCCGATCCGCCGGACAACAGAATGCATGGCCCTATCCCCGCTCCTGTCTTCAGGGAGCGCGTCGCCATGCGCGAAATTCTGGTATTCCATGACTGTTCAAACCTATCGAACCCAATGGTTCACGAGCCCGGGCGAAGCTGGCCGCGACGTGCTCGCCGGACTGGTCGTCGCCCTCGCGCTGATCCCCGAGGCGATCGGCTTTTCGATCATCTCGGGCGTCGATCCGCGCGTCGGGCTCTATGCGTCGGTCGCGATCGCGATCGTCATTTCCTTCACCGGCGGGCGGCCTGCGATGATCTCCGCCGCGACCGCCGCAGTGGCGGTCGTCGTCGTGCCGCTGGTCCGCGAGCATGGTGTCGAGTATCTGTTCGCCGCAACGATCCTGATGGGCGTCATCCAGATCGGCGCGGGACTGCTGCGCCTCGACCTCGTGATGCAGTTCGTGTCGCGCTCGGTCATCACCGGCTTCGTCAATGCGCTCGCCATCCTGATCTTCATGGCGCAGCTGCCGCAGCTGACCGGGGTGACATGGCACAGCTATGCGATGGTCGCAGGGGGGCTCGCCATCATCTACCTCTTGCCGCGCGTGACCAAGGCCGTCCCCTCGCCGCTGGTCGTGATCCTGGTGCTGGCGGCGGTCAGCATCGCCATGGGCCTGCCGGTGCGCACGGTCGGCGACATGGGCCGCCTGCCCGAAGGGCTGCCCAGCCTGGTCCTGCCCAACGTGCCCCTGACATGGGAAACGCTGCGCATCATCCTGCCCTATTCGCTGACCATGGCCGCCGTCGGCCTGCTCGAATCGCTGCTGACCGCGCAGATCGTCGACGACATGACCGACAGCGACAGCGACAAGCGTCGCGAATGCATGGGACAGGGCGGCGCCAACATCGCCGCCGCTTTGGTCGGTGGCATGGGCGGCTGCGCGATGATCGGCCAGTCGGTCATCAACGTCACCTCCGGCGGGCGCAAGCGGCTGTCGACTCTGACCGCCGGTGTCGTGCTGCTGATCCTGCTCGCCGGGCTTGGCCCCTTTGTGGGGCGTATTCCGATGCCCGCGCTGGTCGCCGTCATGGTGATGGTGTCGATCGGCACGTTCAGCTGGAACTCAATCCCGAACCTGCGCCGCCATCCGCCGACCTCCTCGGTGGTCATGCTGGTCACGGTGGCGGTGGTCGTCCTGACCCATGATCTGGCGAAGGGCGTGGCTGCGGGCGTGCTACTGTCGGGCATCTTCTTTGCCGGAAAGGTCCGCCGCCTGTTCGCGGTCGAACGGACCGAGGATGCGGGCACGATCCGCTACCGGGTCACGGGGCAAATCTTCTTCGCCTCGGTCGACCGCTTCACCCGCGCTTTCCAGGCCGAGCCGGGCCGCGATGTCGTGATCGACGTGTCGGCGGCGCATTTCTGGGACATTTCGGGCGTGGGTGCGCTCGACAAGATCGTCGCGCGACTGCGCCGCGACGGCGCCAGCGTCGAGGTGATCGGCTATAACCAGGCGAGCGCCGACCTGGTCGACCGCTTCGCACTGCACGACAAGACCGGCGTCGAACTGGGCCTTGCGCCACACTGACGCACCATATGGGGGAGCGGTGTTGACCTGTTCTGCCGCCTCCCCCAAACGCATGGGCCATGCGCTTTTTCTCGGACAATGCCGCCCGTATCCATCCCAGGGTGATGGAGGCCATCGCCGGTGCCGACCAGATGGACACCGCCTATGACGGCGACCGCTGGTCCAGGGCACTGGACGGGCGCCTGTCCGAGCTGTTCGGCACCGAGGTGGAGGTGTTGTGGGTGCCCACCGGCACCGCCGCCAACTGCCTGGCGCTGGCCGCGCTCTGCCCGCCCTATGGCGGCGTGGTCTGCCACCGCGACTCGCATATCCAGAATGACGAGGGCGGCGCACCCGAATTCTACACGCACGGCGCCAAGCTGATGCTGGCCGATGGCGAGGGGGCCAAGCTGACCCCCGGCACGATCCGCATCCTGATCGACGCCATCGCCAACGACGTCCACCGGGTCCAGCCGCACGCCGTGTCGATCACCAACGCCACCGAATATGGTCGGGTCTACAACCCCGAGGAGGTCGCCGCGATCGGCGCACTGGCGAAGGAGCGGGGCCTGAGCTTCCACATGGACGGCGCGCGCTTCGCCAATGCGGTGGCGCGGCTGGGCTGCACGCCCGCCGCGCTGACCTGGCAGTCGGGCGTCGACGCGCTGTCCTTCGGCTTCGTCAAGAATGGCGCGATGAGTGCCGAGGCTTTGGTCTTCTTCAAGCCCGGCCTCGCCGACGCCACCCGCCGCCGCCGCAAGCGCGCCGGGCTGTTGATGTCCAAGGGACGCTATCTGGCGGCACAGGTGCTGGCGATGGTCGAGAACGACCTGTGGATCGCCAACGGCGCGCTCGCCAATGCCTGTGCCGAGCGACTGGCCGAGGCGGCGGGTGAGCGTCTGGTCCATGCCGTAGAGGCGAACGAGGTCTTCCTGCGCGCCACGCCGGAGGAAGCGGCGACGCTCCGCGCACAGGGCTTCGATTTCTATGACTGGGCGGAGGGTGAAATCCGGCTCGTCACCGCCTGGGACACCAACGCGCACCATGTCGCCCGTCTCGCCGACGCGATCTCCAAACTGTGAGCGAGTTCGACACCGCCCCCCGCTCGACCCGCGCCGCCGTCCTGATCCCCTTTGCGATCGTCACGCTGATCTGGGGATCGACCTGGCTGGTCATCCGCGACCAGATTTCGGTCGTGCCCGCCACCTGGTCGGTCAGCTATCGCTTCCTGGTCGGTGGCCTCGCCATGGGCGCCTTCGCGCTGGCCAAGCGGGAGAGTTTCCGGCTGGGCACCACCGGCCTCCTGTTCGCCGCCGGAATCGGGCTGTTCCAGTTCGTCCTGAATTTCAACTTCGTCTATCATGCGGAGGGCTACATCACCTCCGGGCTGGTCGCGGTCGTGTTTGCGATGCTGCTGATCCCCAATGCCGGGTTCGCGCGCCTGTTCCTGGGGCAGCGCATGGGGCGGCAGCTGCTGGTCGGCTCGGCCATCGCGATGGCGGGGGCAGCACTGCTGTTCGTTCACGAGGCGCGGGTCGATCCGGCGGGGCCAGCCCGCGCGCTGACCGGCATCGCGCTGACCATCGTGGCGATCCTGTCCGCCTCCACGGCGAACGTCATGCAGGCGACCAGGACCGCCAAGCGCTTCCCGATGCACGCGACCCTCAGCGTCGCGATGCTGATCGGCTCGGCACTGGATGCGGTCATCGCCTATAGCCTGAACGGGCCGCCGGTGTTCGAGATGCGCACCGGCTATGTGCTGGGCATCCTCTATCTCGGCCTGTTCGCCTCGGCGCTGGCCTTCCCGCTCTATTACCGGGTGCTGCGCGCGATCGGCCCGGCCAAGGCGGCCTATTCCAGCGTCATCGTGCCGGTCATCGCGATGAGCCTGTCGACGGTGTTCGAGGGTTATCGCTGGTCGCTGCTGGCGGGCGCGGGGGCGGCGGTGACGGCGGCCGGGCTGGTCATCGCGCTCAAGGCGCGCAGGCCCAACCGGTAATCGGGATAGCGCGGACGCCAGTTCAGCACCCGCTTGGCTTTGCCGTTCGCCACCCGCCGGTTCTCGGCATAGAAACCACGCGCCGCCGCCGACAGGCTCTCCAGCGGCACCAGCGGTGGCGGCGGCAGTCCGGCGAGCGTGGCGGCGTAGGACACCACCGCGTCCTGATCGCACGGGAAATCGTCGGAGAGGTTGTACGCGCCCGCCGGACCGTCGAACCCGGCGATCACGCCCGAGACGATGTCGGCGATATGCACCCGGCTGAACACCTGTCCGGGCAGGCCGACCCGGTGCGCGCGACCGGCACGAACCCGGTCGATCGGCGAGCGGCCGGGGCCATAGATGCCGGGCAGCCGGAACACCCGCGCGCCCAAGGCCTGCCAATCCGCATCCGCCGCCGCCCGCGCCGCGCGCCGTCCCGAGCCGATAGGCGCGGTTTCGTCCACCCATGCGCCCTTCGCGTCACCATAAACGCCGGTCGAGGACAGATAGCCGAGCCACGCGTCCGACTTGGCCAGTTGTACGCCATAGGTGACGAGAACCGGATCGACCTCGCCCTCAGGCGGGACGGAGGACAGGATATGCGTGGCGGCGGCGATCTCCGCCTCCACCCGTTCCCGATCGTCGAAGCGAAGCGTGCCGCCGCGCCCGTCACGGGTCGTCCCCGCCACAGACCAGCCACGCCCTTCCAGCAACGCCGCCAGATGACCCGCGGCATAGCCCATGCCGAAGACGAACAAACGGCTCATACCTCGAAACTGCCTGCCGTCATCATGACCACCAACCCAACCTCCGTTCGCACTGAGCGAAGTCGAAGTGCACATACCAGCGTTTCCGCGTGGCCTTCGACTTCGCTCAGGCTGAACGGATGGAGGGGATTTTGGTCTCCGTCCATGATGAACCGCCTATCGCCTCAATCTCCGTTCGTGCTGAGCGCAGTCGAAGCACATGTACCAGCGGTCCCGCATGGCCTCCGACTTCGGCGCTATGCGCCGAAGTCTATCCCGAGCGGGGGTTGGGGGATTTGGTGCCAAGCCCGAGGCTTGTTCACTTGCCCGCCATCGGTCCCTTGTAGAGCGTGCCGAAATAATCGCCCTTGTTCCACACCGGCCGCTCGGGCGCGTCGGCGATCTCGCGCGCGATGGCGTAGTTCACGCTGACGAAGCGCGGCCCCTGGCTCCAGTCGATGCCCTGGTCGATCTCGTCGCCGACCCGGTGATAGCGGTGGCTCATGAAATCCTCGACCGCGGCCTTGCCCGGTCCCTTCTGGCCCGGCCACAGGAAGACCGAGGGAATGCCCTTCTGCACGAAGCGGAAATGGTCGGAGCGGACGAAAATGCCTTCCTCGGGCATCGGATCGGGTGAGACGGGCAGGTCCATCGCCGCCACCGCCTTGCGCACGATCGGCCCCAGGGTCGAGCGGTCCGCGCCGAACACCACCATATCCTCGAACTTGTAGGTCAGGATCGGCATGTCGAGATTGACGTCGGCGACGATCGATTTCAACGGCACGGTCGGGTGGTTGGCGAAATAGTCGGAGCCGACCAGCCCCTTCTCCTCCGCCGTCACCGCCAGGAACAGGACGGTGCGCTTGGGCGGGGTGGCGGCCTTGAAGCGCTTGGCCTCCTCGATCAGGCTGGCGATGCCGATCGCATTGTCGAGCGCGCCGTTGTTGATCCGGTCGCCCTCGCCCCCTTCGTTGGTGCCGATATGGTCGAGATGCGCGGACAGGACGACGACCTCGTTCTTCAACTTGGGGTCGCTGCCGGGGATCAGGCCGACGATATTGCTGCTGTCCATCGGCTTGAAGCTGGTCTTGGTGGCGACGGTCAGCGTGCCCTTGGCGACCAGCGGGGTGTAGCGCGGCTTCGGCGCGGCGGCGGCCTTCATCTCCGCGTCCCAGCCCTTGCCGAACAGCTTGGCCGCGCCCGCCTGCGACAGGGTGCCGAGCACCGGGGTCGTCGGCGTCATGGCATGCGCGGTGCCGTCCGGGTTCGCCCAGGTCACGCGCGGCGCATTGTAATAGCGGGCCAGCGAGGCGAAGGGCCGCTGCCGTCCTCCGGCGCGGGGCATGTCGACCTGGATCGCACCGACCGCGCCGCGCGCCGCCGCCAGCGAGGCCTTGTTCGCCGCCGACCCGAAAAAGGCGCGCTCCTCGCCGCCCAGCCCTGCCGGCGTACCGGGGACGAAGGCGACGATCTTGCCGCGCACATCGACGCCCTTGTAATCGATCAGGCCATATTGCGCGGCATCGATGCCGTAACCGACAAAGACGACCGGCGCCGACAGGCTGGTTTCCTTCGCGTTGGGCACGGGCGATGGCACGAAGTCCTCGCCGAAGACCAGTTCCTGTGCCTGGCCCCCCGCCGGGGTCCACAAGGCGCTGCCCTTGTCGGCGACATTGTACGCGACCAGCGGCACCTTCTGCAGATAGCCGCCCTGGTCACCGCCGGGCCGCA
Source organism: Sphingomonas sp. Sph1(2015) (assembly GCF_001970915.1). Taxonomy (NCBI): domain Bacteria; kingdom Pseudomonadati; phylum Pseudomonadota; class Alphaproteobacteria; order Sphingomonadales; family Sphingomonadaceae; genus Sphingomonas; species Sphingomonas sp. Sph1(2015). The sequence goes on along the minus strand of NZ_MQUI01000010.1, from coordinate 21,938 downwards.
AGCCCGCCGCATAGAATTGCGCGGCGACATATTGCGCGGCGATGTCATAGTCGCGGGTCCCCGCCTCGCGTCCGGCCATCGCGTCCGACGCCAGGAACATGACATGCGCCTTCATCGCGGCCTGATCCTCGGGGAGAGGCGCTGTGATGACGGCGTTGCGTTCGGCCGGGCTGCGCGTCGCCTTCGCCTCGACCGGCGCGGTGCCAGTGGTTTGATAAGGCAGGTGATCGTGATCATGCGCGATCGCGGCGGTGGACAAGAGAAGCAGCGGCAGCAGAGCCGTCATACGCGACATGCAGGACCTTTCGGGGAAATGGTGTGGCATAGGCGTATCACGCCATCTTGGCCGATCAACCCCGCTTAGGGCGGAGTGCCATCTAGGCTGCCCCCATTTTCCCTCTCCCCTGGATAGGGGAGAGGGTTAGCGGAGCTTGCCAGCCTTGCTGGCTAGCGCAGCTTGGGTGAGGGGTTGAGCGAGCCTTTGGCTCGCGCGCTCGGCAAGCGAGCGCTGCACCCCTCACCCAGCTCCGACTAAGCCTTTGCTTTCGCAAAGGCCAAGTCTGCGCAACCCTCTCCCCTCGATGAGGGGAGAGGGGAAGATGGGCATATCTGATTGTCGATCCCGCCCAGGACACGCGGTCCGGTTTTTCCTGACCAGCCCGGTGGTCGCGGCGGTCCCGCCCGGCTATATTCGCGTGATGGACATTCAGCGCAGCGCCGCCCAGCCCAGCACCACCCCCGCCGCCATCCGGCGCGAGGATTACAGCCCCCCCGCCTGGGAGGTGCCGCAGATCACGCTGGACTTCGCGCTCGACCCCGCCGACACCCGTGTCCGCGCCGCGCTGACCGTCACGCGCAGCGGCGCGCATGACGAACCCCTGCGGCTCGACGGCGCTGGCCAGACGCCGCTGTCGGTCAAGGTCGACGGCGTCGCCGTCAACGACTGGCGGATCGAGGGCGAACAGCTGGTCGTGCCGCTGACCGGCGATAGCCATGTCGTCGAGACCGAGGTGTCGATCGCGCCCGAGAGCAACACCCAGCTCATGGGCCTTTATGCCTCGGGGGGAAACCTCTGCACCCAGTGCGAGGCGGAAGGGTTTCGCCGCATCACCTGGTTCCCCGACCGGCCCGATGTGCTGAGCGTCTACCGGGTGCGGATGACGGCGGACCGGCTGCGCTACCCGGTGCTGCTCGCCAATGGCGATCCGGTGGCGAATGGCGAGAATGACGACGGCACGCATTGGGCCGAGTGGCACGACCCCTTCCCCAAGCCATCCTATCTGTTCGCGCTGGTCGCGGGCGACTTGGCGGTCAATGCGTCGACCTTCACCACGATGGGCGGGCGCGAGGTGCAACTGGGCATCTGGGTCCGCGCCGCCGACCTGCCCAAGACCGACCATGCGCTCCATGCGCTGAAGCTCTCCATGGCGTGGGACGAGCGGGTCTATGGCCGGGAATATGATCTGGACGTGTTCAACATCGTCGCGGTGGACGATTTCAACTTCGGCGCGATGGAGAATAAGGGGCTGAACATCTTCAACAGCCGCTACATCCTGGCCGACCCCGACACCGCGACCGATTACGATTACGACGCGATCGCCGCCGTCGTCGCGCATGAATATTTCCACAACTGGTCGGGCAACCGGATCACCTGCCGCGACTGGTTCCAGCTGAGCCTCAAGGAAGGCTTCACCGTCTATCGCGACCAGTGTTTCTCCGCCGACCAGGGATCGGCGGCGGTCAAGCGGATCGAGGATGTGCGCGGGCTTCGCGCCAGCCAGTTCCCCGAGGATTCCGGCCCGCTCGCCCATCCGGTGCGCCCGGAAAGCTATATCGAGATCAGCAATTTCTACACGGCGACCATCTACAACAAGGGCGCCGAGCTGATCCGCATGATGGCCACCATGCTCGGCCCGGTGAAGTTCCGCGCCGCGACCGACCTGTATTTCAGCCGCTTCGACGGCACGGCCGCGACCTGCGAGGATTTCGTCGCCTGCATGGAGGAAGCGGGCGGCGTCGACCTGTCGCAATTCCGCCTCTGGTATTCCCAGGCGGGGACGCCGCGCGTCTCGGCAGGCCTGTCCCACGAGCCCGGCGGCGGCCGCGCCGAGCTGCGCCTGGCCCAGCATGTCCCCGCCACGCCGGGGCAGAGCGTGAAGCAGCCGATGCTGCTGCCGCTCAAGGTCCGGCTGTTCGGTGCGGAGACCGGCCGCCCGCTGACCGACGAGACGCTGATCCTGCTCGACCAGGCGGCCGAGACGATCGTGTTCGAGGCCATCACCGAACGTCCCATCCTGTCGATCAATCGCGGCTTTTCCGCCCCCATCGTGGTCGAGAGCGATCGCACGGCCGAAGACCTCGCCTTCCTGTCCGCGCATGACGACGACCCCTTTGCCCGCTATGAGGCGATGCAGCAGCTGATGCTCGACACGCTGGTCGCGGGCACGATCCATGGCGAGATGAAGGGGCGGGCGGTGATCGACGCCGTCACCCGCACGCTGGAGGCCGAGGGGCTGGAGCTGGCCTTCCTCGCCGAGGCCGTGCTGTTGCCGTCGGAGAATTTCATCGGCGACCAGCTCGCCACGGTCGACCCGGACGCGATCCATGCCGCGCGCGAGGCGCTGCGCACGCAACTGGGCCAGGCGCTGCTGCCGACCTGGCGGCGGCTTTATGCCGAACTGGCGCAGGGGCCTTACGTCTATTCGCCCGAGGCCAAGGGGCGGCGGCGCCTGCGCAACGTCGCGCTCGGCTATATCGCGGCCAGCGGTGCGGAAGACGCCGCCGCGCTGGCCTTCGCGCAGTTCGAGACGGCGGACAACATGACCGACCGGCAGGCAGCGCTGACGACGCTGGTCCATTCCGACGCGCCCGAGCGCGAGGAAGCGCTGGCGTGTTTCCATGCGCGTTATGCCGGTAACGGGCTGGTCCTCGACAAATGGTTCCAGACCCAGGCGCTGTCGTCGCGCAGCGACACCGGCGCGGTGGTCGAGCGGCTGGTCCGGCATCCCGACTTCACGCTCGCCAATCCCAATCGGGCGCGCGCGGTGCTGGGGGCGTTCGGGGTGAACCAGCGTGCGTTCAACGCCGCCGACGGCTCGGGCTATCGCTTCCTGGCGGATCAGCTGATCGCGCTCGACCGGCTCAACCCGCAGACCGCCGCCAAGCTGTTGCCGCCGCTCGGCCGCTGGCGTCGCTTCGACGCCAGGCGCTCCGCACTGATGCGCGCCGAACTGGTGCGGATCGTCGAGACGCCGGGCCTGTCGAAGGACCTGTTCGAGCAGGCCTCGAAGAGCCTGGATTAAGAAAATTCCTCCCCTGCAAGGGGAGGGGGACCATGCGAAGCATGGTGGAGGGGGATCGCCACAAGGTACGTCCTATGTGGAAAACCCCCTCCACCGCCCTGCGGGCGGTCCCCCTCCCCGTACCGGGGAGGATTATTTGGCCTTCAAAAACCCTTCCATCACGATCCACTTGTAAAAGGCGTCAAACCAGCCGGTGCTGGTCGTCTTCTTCGGATACATGCCGAAGCCGTGCCCGCCCCGACCATAAAGGTGGAACTCGACCGGCTTCTTCGCGGCTATCCACTGGTCGATCAGGCCGAAGCCTTTCCCTGCGAACAGTGGATCGTCGGCGGCGATCGCGGCGAACATCGGCGGCGCGTCGGCGGGCACCGTCATCGGCTGGAGCGGGCCATAGATGTCGCCGATAAAGGCGGGCTTGGCCTGACCGTCGAGCACCGTGGCGACCGTCAGCATCGCGCCCGCCGAAAAGCCGACCATGCCGACGCGGGTCGGATCGACCTTCCACTCGCCCGCACGCTGGCGGACCAGGGCGAAGGCGGCGCGGGAATCAGCGATCTGGGGCGCGAGGCCCTTCAACGCGTCCTCGGGGTTCGGCCGTGCGGCGGGGCGCGCCACGCTGGAGAACATCGCCGCCATCGACTTTTCGAACGCGGCCATGTCGGCGGGCGTCTGGTTCAGCCGGTATTTCAGGACGAAGGCGGCGATGCCGCGATCGGCCAGTGCCTTGGCCACGTCCCAGCCTTCATTCTGCATCGAAAGGGTACGGAAACCGCCGCCGGGCGCGACGATGACGGCGGCGCCGGTCGCCTTGGCGGGATCGGGCAGGAAGGGGGTGAGCGTCGCCTCGGTCACGTTGCGGGCGAAGACGCTGTTATACTGGCTGTGCCAGCTTTCCTTGTTCTTGGCACCCGGCAGCGGCCCGGTGTTCAGCGGGATGGCGGTCGGCTGCGCGGGTATGGCGATCGGAGCCATCTTGTCGGCCTGCGCCATGGCGGGTGACGCTACCGAGAGCGTTAGCAAAGCGGCCAGTGCATGGCTGGCCCAGCGTTTGGATGTCATATCCCCTCCTGTCCTCCGTGGGTTATGTCCCTACGGTTGGACGGGGATGGTACGCCTTGGGGCTTGGGGTGCAAGGGGTAATGTTAAGGCTAACAGGGGATGGTGCGTGGGCTTCGACTTCGCTCAGGCTGAACGGGGTTTTGTACCTAGCGCCGTTCCGCCTGAGCGAAGTCGAAGGCCAAGGGAAACCCTCAGAACAACCGCCCCCCATTGGGCACCGCCAAATCCGGCGCGATCAACACCACCTCCCCTTGCGCATCGGGAAAGCCCAGCGTCAAAACCTCGGACATCATCGGCCCGATCTGGCGCGGCGGAAAGTTGACCACCGCCGCCACCTGCCGCCCGACCAGCGTTTCCGGCGTATAATGCCGGGTGATCTGCGCCGAGGACCGCTTCACACCGATCCCCTCGCCGAAGTCGATGGTCAGCTTGATCGCGGGCTTGCGCGCCTCCGGGAAAGGCTCGGCGGCAATGACGGTGCCGACGCGGATGTCGACCGCCAGGAAATCCTCGATCCCGATCCGCTCGGCAGGCGCGTCAGAAGTCGACATTGTCGTAATGCGACGGCGGCGTGACCATCTCCATCCGCTCGGACAGCAGCGGGCGGAAGGAGGGGCGGCTCTTCAGCCCCCGATACCAGCGCGCGGTCTGCTCATGCCCCTTCCAGTCGATGCCGCCCAGATAATCGGCGACCGAAATCTGCGCCGCCGCCGCCAGATCGGCCAGGCTCATCGTCGCGCCGCCCAGCCAGTTGCGATGGTCGAGCAGATAATCGGTATAGTCGAGATGGCCGACGGCGGCCTTCATCGCCTCGCGCAGCCCCTTGGCGTCCGGGCTGCCGGTGCGCGCGACGCGCTTGACCATGCGTTCGTGGAGCAGCGGGCCGGTCACGTCCTGATAGAAATGCGTATCGAACCACGTCACCAGCCGCCGGATCTCGGCGCGGCCGACGGCGGTGCCGTTGATCATCGCCGACTTCTCGACCGTCTCCTCGAAATATTCCGAGATCGCCATCGAGTCGACCAGCAACACGCCGCGCTCCTCATCGACCATCACCGGGGTCTGCCCGGCGGGATTCATGTCGAGGAACTCGTCGCGCCGCTGCCACGGCGATTCGCGGACCAATTCGTATCCGACGCCCTTCTCGCCCAGCAGCAGCCGGACCTTGCGCGAAAAGGGACAGAGCGGAAATTGGTAGAGTTGCCACATGCCGTCCACTTAAGCGGGCCGGACGCAAGACGCCAACCCCGATGGCGCGCTTTTCACCCTTTCCCGCGCGCGGGGCGGCGCAACCGCCGCTGCCCAAGCACGACACCGCTGATCGAAAGGACCAGCCCGGCCAGCGACCAGAGCCACATCCAGCCGGTCCAGACCCAATAATGCGCGGTCAGCCACGGCCAGTCCCAGGTGTGGAGCAGCGTATAAACCCAGCGATAGGCGCGCCGCGTGCGATCCTGCCGCTCGACCAGCGCACCGCTCATCGGATCGATATAGAGCCAGGTCGCCGCCGCATCGTCGAACCGCAACCGCCAGACCGGCAATCGCGTCGCGTCGGTCCAGTAGAAGTCGGGCCGCGCCAGCCATTCGCGCGCCACCCGCCGTCCACCGGGCACCAGCATGGCGGCGCGCGACGCATCACCCGCCCGGGCGGGGGCCAGCGTCGCCTGCTCCAGCCAGCGCGGATGCGGCGAGGCGCGGTCGATCGCGATCCGCGCGAACCCGGCGTCCCCGCTCCACTCGACGGTGCGCGCATCCGGCACGATCCGGGCCAGCCGGGCAAGGTCGTGCAGCTCCCCGGCCCGCCCGGCATAGGTCCCCATCACCGCCGCAGGCGCCTCACCCCCGGCAAAGGCGTGGCCCGGATCGACCGACAGCCAGCCGCTGACGATCCAGGTGGTCAGCATCACGCCACCTGCCAGCCCGCTGACGTGATGCCACAGCATCCAGCCGCGATAGGGCGTCATCCGCCCGCCCCGATAGCGCCGCCGCCCGGCGCGCAGCCGCCATATGCCGATCCACAGGCCGGTCAGCGCGACCGCGATGCAGGGTCCGGCGATCCACATCACCGCCTGCCGCCAAGCCTCGCGGTCGCGACGCAGGATGGTCGGGTAGATCCAGTGCGGCACCGAGCCCAGCCAGTTCCACAGGCGCTGCACCCGCGTCGTCCGCTGCACCGGCTGCCCGGTCAGGCTGGAGATATAGAGTTCGGTCCCGGCCGCATCGGCCAGCGCAACCTTCCACAAGGGGCGATGCCGGTCGAATCCGCCCGCCACCGTCCATTGATCGTCGGCGATCCGCTCGACCTGGCGAACCGGTCCGGCGAAGCGGGTCGCGACGCGTGCGGCCAGCGTCGCATCGACAGGGGCGACCGCGCCGCCCTCCGCCGACAGGATGCGGGTGTCGCCGTCAGGGCTCTCGATCCGCCAGACCGGCGCCGCGTCGCGCATTTCCAGCGTGATCCGCCGGGCATCCGGCACCATCGGAGGCTGCCCGACGCGTACCCAGTCGATCGGCTGCGCGCCCTGCCAAATCTCTGCCGGTGTGAGCGAGGGATAGGGAACATAGAGCATCACCAGCCCGCTTCCGAACCACATGGCGAAGAACAGGCAGGTGACGATCCCGACCCAGCGATGGGTGAGGAAGGCAAGCCGCAGGGCCGCCTTCCCCCAAGGCCGATCAGAACCCGGCACGAACGCCGATGTCCAGCGCACGCGGGCGGCCCAATATCCATTGCTGGTCGCCGTATGCGGTGACGGCATAGGCCTTGTCGAACAGGTTATAGACGCGCACATCGACCGCCAGATGTGGCGTCAGGGCATAGGACAGGCTCGTGTCCACCGTCGCATAACCGGGAATGCGGAATGCCTCTCCATTGTCGGAGAAGCGTCGCCCGACATAACGCAGCCCGGCGCGCGCCTGCACCTTCGCCGAGGCATCCCAGCGCAGCCAGAGATTGGCCAGCGCCTCGGGCACGTTGGGCGGAGTCCGGCCGGTATAATCGACGCCGCCGGAGCGGAAATCGTCGAACCGCGCATCCAGCAGCGTGCCGTTGGCATCGATCCCGAAGCCCTGCGGCAGATCGAACGTCACCGCAGCCTCCACGCCTTGGGAGGAGCGCTGGCCGACCTGCTCGACCGGGCTCGACAGCGTACGTTGGGCGAGCAGCCCCGTCTTGACGATGCGGTACGCCGCCAGCGTCGCGGTGCCGTGGCCGTTCGCGAAAAGCCATTTCGCCCCCGCCTCGACCTGATGGCCGCGCGCATTGCTGAACTGCACCTGCCCGGTCGACACGGTGGTCAGGGTGCCCAGCGGATCGACGCCGGTGGCATATTGGGCATAGAACGACAGGGTCGGCACCGGCTGATAGACCAGCCCCGCACGCCACGTCGCGTTGCGGAAGGTCTTTTCCAGCACGAAGCGGTCGGGCGTGGCGACGGTCCAGCGACGGACATTATCCACCTCATAGCGCACGCCGCCGACCACCGACCATTTCGGGCCGAGCGTCACCCGGTCCTCGGCAAACACCGCCAGCGCGGTGGTGCGGGTGCGGTAGCGCGGGGCGATCCCTTGCGTATCCAGGAAACGGCCGGGGTCGAAGGCGAAGGGATCGACCGCATCGACCTGTCCGACCGAGTCGAAGTCGTTCTCATGGGTGAAGCGGACCAGATTGGCATCCACCCCGACGACCAGCGCATTGGCAACGCCGGGTGCGATCCCGGTGCGCCACGTCGCGCTGGCCTGATCGCCCCATTGGGTCAGGTCATGACGGATGCCGTAATTGCTGCTCCGCCGGATCGTCCCCGGCGTGCCGGTCGATCCGTCCGCGCACGCGCCACTCGCACCCACCCAGCAATAGCTTTCCAGATTGCGCCAGAAACGGTCGCTGGTCAGCAGATAGGCAATGTTGGACAGACTGACCGAGGCGCTCGGCATCCAGTCCACCCGGATCGAGGCGCGGTCGTCGCGGAACCGCATCCGCCCATCGCCGACATTATAGTTGCGATCCCGCACCCGTAGATCGAGCCGCCCGTCGATCAGCGGGGTGCCGAAATAGGCCATGGGCCGCTGATCGCCATGATCGCCGCGAACCGTTACCGCCAGCGTCGAGGTCGGCGTCCAGCGCAGCGTGCCCGACAGCGCGACACTCTCCGACCGGCCCCGGTCGACATAACCGTCCGACCGGCGATAGCTGGCATCCACACGGTAGCCGAGCGTCGGGGTCAGCGGCCCGCCCAGCCCGGCGGCGGCACGAAAGCTATCCTGTGCGCCATAGCCGATCTCGGCCTGGCCATGGGTCTGGGCGGTCGGCGCGCGCATCACGACATTCACCGCGCCGCCCAGCGCGCCCTGCCCGTAGAGGACTGAGGCGGGACCGCCCAGCACGTCGATCCGCTCGACCATCCAGGGGTCGGTCGGAAAGGTGATCGTCCCCGCCGCCGGGAACAGCCGCACGCCATCGACCAGTTGCAGCACCGATCCCTGCCCCGAAAAGCCCCGCGCGGCGAGCGCGGTGCCGCCATTGCCCGGATCGGCGACGCTAGACAGGCCGGGCGCGCGCGTCTCCGCCTCGACGATCGACAAGTCGCCGCGCGCACGGATCGTCCCGCCATCGAGCGAAGCGATGCTCGCAGGCGTCTCCAGCGGTGTCAGGCCCAGGCGACTGCCGGTGGCATTGGGCGTGTCGAGCGCCTGTTTCCCCCGCGTGCCGATCACCAGCACGGTGGCATTGCCCCCCTGCTCCTCGGCCTTTTGCGCCCTTGCCTCGGTCGCCCCCAGCAGAAGCGCCACGCCACCCCACAGGACCAGAGGAACCTGTCCGAATCTGTTATGATATATCATTTTATTACTCATAGCGCCTTGTCGCGAACAAGCCGAGGCCTTCCGATCGTTGCCGAACGGCCGGGTGCCCAGCGTGCGGCACGCCGTTTTCCGCATTCCACAGGGCCACCCATGCGCCTCCGCCACTTATGGCGTCGCTCGTCGGAACAGACCTAGCCTCGACCATCCCCTGGACCGGGCATGAGCGACCTGACGCCGGCAGGTCTCCTGGCTCACGGGTCATCGCGGACGAATGCGCCTTCCCAGGTTGCCCCAGTGGCTGGATCGCCCGAAAAGGCCGATCCGTGCATCACCGCTCACCGCTTACAGTTGCAGGGACAGCCGCGGATTTGGGGAGCCAAGCCCCCTCACCGTGTTCCCTTTTAATCTCCCTTGTCGGGAGAACCGGCGCGATCATATCGCCGGATCATTCCGGCGTCGTATCGCTAAGCCGAGGTCGAAGCGGGCGTCAAGCGGGATGAGGTCGCGGCGTCCTTGCGCTATGGCGGCGGCATGGCACGCAGGAACCGTTATCTGATCGCGACGATGCCCGATGGCTATGTGAAGACGATCGGCCCGACATCGCAGCCCTTTACCCACTATTGGCGGATCGTCGCCGATCTGGGCGGCGGCAAGACCGAAGTGTTCTGGGGCCACGCCAAGTCGCGCAAGGCGGCGATGGCAAACGATGCCGCCATGGCACAGGCGGTGCGGCAGCGGGGTTGGGTGGGGTATCGGTTCGAGGTGGTCGAACTGGTCGAGGCGGATGAGGCGCCGGAGGGGCAAAGAAAATCCTCCCCGGTACGGGGAGGGGGACCGCCGCGCAGCGGTGGTGGAGGGGGGATGCGGTAAAGGGCGCACCTCGCGGCACGCCCCCTCCACCATGCTTCGCATGGTCCCCCTCCCCGTTCCGGGGAGGATTGGCAGGGACTCACGCCCCTGCCCGGTCCCGTTACTTCTTCGGCTTGTCCTGGCCCGAGGCGTCGGACACGGCCGCACCGGCCGAGCGCAGGTCGCGGCCCGCGCCGTTCACGGTGTTGCAGGCCGACAGGGTCAGCACGGCGAACAGGGTAGCACCCAGAGCGATCTTCCTGGTCATGACGATCTCCTCTTCCAAAAAAGGGGGGGCGGCGGGCCTGATACGCTGGCCCGCCGCGGGCACTCAGCGCAGACGACGGCGGCTGGCCGCCGTTGCACCAAAGGCGGAGGCACCGGCACCGATCAGCAGCGCAAGCACCAGGATGAACGAGGTCTTCGCACCGGCCCCGGCGGCGGCATCGGCGGCCTGCTTGGCCTGGGCGACGGCTTCGTTCTTGGTCTGGACGAAATCGGCCTTGGCCTGATTCACCTGGGCCTGGGCCTGGTCACGGCTGATCTTGCGCTGCGCGGCGACGATGTCGACCACGCGCGATTCGGCCCGTGCGCCATCCGCACCACCACGCGCCATGGCGGGCAGTTGCTTGGCGATTTCCTTCTGCGCCTGTTCCGGGGTCATCTGCGCCGGATCGGCGGGCGTGTCGGTCAGATACTTGGCGGCCTCGGCACGCACGTCGGTTTCATCGACACCGGCAACCTGCGCCACCTTGGGAGCAGCGGCGCCCACGGTCGAACCGGCGGCCCCCGCGACCGAACCCAGGGTACGGAACGCACCACCGATGATCCCGCCGACCGCCGAGGTCAGCAGATACAGAGTCAGGATCAGCGTGACGCCCCACACGACCAGCCCATGGACCAGCGCGTCGAACTTCTCGGTCACGCCCGACATGCGCGCCGCGGCATAGCCGCCCGCGCCCAGCGCGACGATCGTGGTGATCAGCCAGTAGATTCCCGCGCCGATGCCGAAGCCCGCCGCGCCAGGCGTCGAACCCTGGACCGGATCGACCATCGACAGGCCGATGCCGGTGCCAAGAATGCCCATCACCAGCTGGACCGCGACGGCGATCACCACACCGGCAAAGATCGCGCCCCACGAAATGCGACGGGTCCCGCGGACGATCGCCCCCTCTTCCACCGGCGCATAGCCGGGCGTTACATGCGTAGCCATATTCACTCCTGTTCTTTCGGTTCTTGGGCGGGACCGGCCGTTTTGGGCCGGGCCGCCGCCTCCTGTTCCTTGCGCCCCTGACTGATGGCGGTGTCGTCGCCGATCAGCTTCCCGATCGTCTCGCGTGCCGCACCCTTGGCGTGACGCACGCGATCGACCGGATCCTTGAAAGTCTTGTCCGTCATGACGGCATCTCCCGTCGCCCCAGCACACCCTCGCCATCGAAGCCGCGGGCATGCGCCCAGGCGGCGGCGGCGGTACGGCGGTTCACGCTGATCTTGGCGTAGATGCGCGCGACATGGTTGCGCACGGTATTGCCCGACACGCCCAACGCCCGCGCGATGCTCTTGTCGTCCATGCCCCGGCAGATCAGGCCCAGCACCTCGCGCTCGCGTGCGGTCAGGTCGTCCAGGCTCGCGCCGCCCAGTTCGTCCTGCGGCGCGCGCAACCGGGCCAGCTTGTCCATGATCGACCGGCTGAACCAGCTGGTATCCTTCATCACCGCGTCGATCGCCTCGACCAGCTCCAGCTCGGTCGCCTTGCGCTGGGTGATGTCCTGAAATGCCCAGAGGACGCAGGTATCGCCGCCCAGCGTGATCAGCTCGGTCGACACCAGACAGTCGCTGCACCCGCCGTCCTTGGCGACGATCCGCGCCTCGACCCCGCGCAGGTCGCGGCCATCGTCGATCGCCGCTTCGATCTCGACCTGGGCCGCGTCGTTCGCCCACAGCCCGACATCCGCCAGCGAGCGCCCGATGATCTCGGTCGTGCCATATCCGGTCAGTTCGGCGAAGCTGGCATTGACCTCGCACAGCACATGGCCGTCGCGCGCGCCGATCGCCATCGGCACCGGCGCCATCTGGAAGGTGCGGGTGAACCGCTCCTCGCTATGGCGCAGCGCCGACTCGGCCTTTCGGCGCGGCTCCAGATCGGCGAAGGTGAACAACATGCAGGGCTCGTCGCCCATGTCGATCGGCTGGCCCGCCACGATGACCAGCTTGGTCCCGCCGCCCGGCAGCGCCAGTTCCGCCTCCATCTGCGGAATCGTCCGCCCCTCGGCCAGACGCTCCTTCGCCAGTTCCTGCCGCTCGGCCCCGCGCAGCACGTCGATGTCATAGACGGTGCGGCACAATATCTGATCGCGGGCATAGCCTGTCATCTCTACAAAGCCCTGGTTGACCTTGACGAAGCGCAGATCGGCCAGGCGACAGATGATCGCAGGCGCCGGGTTGGCATTGAACGACTGTTCGAACCGGTCCTCCGCCTCATAGCGGGCGGTGACGTCCTGAATGACCAGGACGACGCAGGTCGGCTCGCCGTCATCGCGATCGTTCAGGACCAGGCTGCGCACCTGATGGACCCAGCGCGGGTCCTTCTCGCCCTCGACCGCGACCTCGACCACGACCTCGGAAAAGGACTCGCCCGCCGCGACCCGCTCGACCGGATAGTCGTCGGCCTCCAGCCGGTGGTTGTTGCGGTAGCGCAGGCGGAAGCGGCTGCGATACTCGTCCACCGTGCGGCCCAGCTGCTCCAGGCGCTCGACCCCGTGCATCGCCAGCGCGGCATCGTTCGCCCAGAGCAGGCTCTGGTCGGGATCGACCAGGATCACCCCCTCGTCCAGCCCCGCGACGATCTGTCGCAGGTGCCGGAGGTCGACGGTGTCCCGCAGGGTGGCGAGCGAGGGGGCCAAGGCGCCAGCCCTTAGTCCCGGCGTCCGTGGATCAGCGCGGCGAGCGCATAGCCGCCCAGCGCCGCGGCGATGGCCCAGACCACGCCGTTATTGCCGTTATTGGCGCGCACCGCATCCACGGCCTTTTCCGAGCCGCGACGCGCGGCCGCGACCGAGCGATCGGTGGCGTCGCCGATCCGCTCGCGCGCGTCCTCGATCAGGCTGGGCGTCGCGTCGGCGACCTCGCCCGCGACCGACTGGGCACGACCGAACAGATGCTCGGCGCTGCCCGCGACCTGATCGGTGACGCCCGCCACCTTCCAGTCGCGGCTGTCGACCGCATCGCCGATCGCCTTTTCCACCTTGCCACCGAAATGGCGCGCATTGCCGTGCAGTTCATGCTTGTTCATCGTTCGTCTCCGAAAATGAAAGGGAAAGGGTGTCAGGGAGCCACGCCGCAGGTGGCGGCCGCCTTGCCGACTTCCAGCGCGATCTTGGGGTCCTTGATCTCGCCCGCGACCCGGATCAGATCCCCTGCGGTCAACTGGCCGGGATTGGGATCGTCACGGCGATAGGCCGCAGCGGCATTGCCCAGCTGTTGCAGCTGCCCCAGCGACAGGTTGCGCTCCAGCCGCTGGCCGACACAGGTGGAACGCTGGCTGTCGAGGCCATAGCGCTCCAGCCCGGTGGCGATCCGCGTCGAAGGCGGGGTGCATGCCACCGCGACGAGCGCGATGCCGATGCTTGCGAGGATCTTGGCCATCCGGTTGCTCCCATGCGACCGGCGGCAAGGATGCGACCGATCTGGCCGGGTACAACTTATGATAGATTAAGCCGTTCCTGGTATTTTTGCGGGAATGGTTGGTAGTCTTCTACCACATGGACGACGGCGGTCGGCCCATGGGCCGGGATGTCCGCGCTATCATCCCATCGCCGGGCCTGGCGGCACCGCAAAGGATTTCATCTACAAGCCACTGTCTTCTCATCATCTTCTTCCGGTGCGCCTTGTCTGGTCCGGTCATAAACGGCACCATATCGGCTCCGGCATGGTCGAAATGAACCAACGGATGACGAGGGAGGACGATCGATGAAGATCCTGCTGGCGGCTGCCATAACGGCGATGACGGCCACATCCATGGCCCCTGCTCAGACCACGCCGCCGACCAGCCCATCGGCGGTGATCGAGGATTTCCGTCCCTCGTCGCTCAACCAGCCGGGCCAGTCCTATCCACAGGTCAATTCGCAGGGCTATGCGCGTTTCCGCATCACCGCTCCCGATGCCAGGACGGTAAAGGTCAGCCTGGGCCTGGGCGGACGCGGCGGCACCATACTGAGCAAAGGCCCCGACGGCAGCTGGACCGGAACGTCGGAGGGACCACTCGACGAAGGATTTCATTATTACCACCTGACGGTCGATGGCGGCACCTTCAACGATCCCGGGACGCTGAACTTCTATGGCTCGACCCGCTGGGAGAGCGGCATCGAGATCCCGGCGCATGACGCGGACTTCTATGCGCTGAAGGATGTGCCGCATGGCCGGGTCGAACGGATCCTGTTCCCCTCGCCCAGCACGGGGACGCAGCGACGCGCCTTTGTCTACACACCGCCCGGCTATGACCGGAACACGCGCGATCGTTTTCCGGTGCTGTATCTCCAGCATGGCTGGGGCGAGGACGAGACGGCCTGGTCCAACCAGGGCCATGCCAACCTCATCATGGACAATCTGATCGCGGCCGGAAAGACGCGCCCGTTCCTGATCGTCATGACCTATGGCATGACCAACGACATCCGCCCCGGTGCGCCCGGCGGATTGGCGAGTTTCGACATCCGCCCGTTTCAGACCGTGCTGCTGGACGAACTGATCCCCTATGTCGACGGCCATTATCGCACCCTGTCCGACCAGCGCCACCGCGCCATGGCCGGGCTGTCGATGGGCGGCTTCGAGACCAAGCTGATCGCCCCCAGGCATCTCGATCGTTTCGCCTATATCGGCCTGCTGAGCGGCGGGACCGTGGCGCCCGACGATGTGAAGGCGTGGCCGGGCTATCGTGACAAGGTGAAATTGACCTTCGTCAGCTTCGGCAGCCGTGAACTGGAGGGTGGTCGCAGCGGCCCGCCCGGTGGCCCGCGCAGCGATCCACGCGCGAATGCGGCCGACTGACGGCGGCGGGGATCAGGAACGTCTTCTACGTCTCACCCGATACGGGCCACGAATTCCAGACGTGGCGGCGCAGCCTTCAGGCGATGGCGCCTCTGCTGTTCCGGGACTGACGAAAAGGGGGCGGCGGTCGCTCGGGCCGCCGCCCTCTGTCCGTCATTTTAGTTGCGCAGACTGTCGGGCACGATCCCGCCATTTTCGGCCAGCTTGGCCATCACCGCCTTGTGAAGCGCAATATTCTGCTCGGCCGAGCCGTCCTCGGCGGCATGCACGCCCAGTTCGTTGGCCAGTTCCTTGCGCGCCGACAGGCTCGAATCCAGATCGAGCAGCTTCAGCAGATCGACGATCGAGCTTTGATAATTGCCCCCGCCGCCCTTCATCGATGCCATTTCCGACAGGACCGCGCCGACATCGACATTCTGCGCCGCCGGGGTCGGGACGGCGGCGGGAGCCTGAGCCGGTTCGGCAGCCGCGGCCGGTGCGGGTTGCGCCTGGGCCGGAGTGGGTGACGGCGCAGGCGCGGCTTCGGCCTTGCTGCCATGGTGGAATATCTTGTTCAGGATATTGCCGAAAATGCTCATCGGATGGTTCCTTCGCTGGTCGGATGCGACGATGTCCGCTTCAACGACGCAAGCGCGCTGCGGGTCCACTCTCCCGGCGAGACGGGCGGTGCGGGAACGTCATCGCCCGACAGACGCTTAGACAGCATCTGTGTCGTCTTTTCAGGGGTTTGCCATGACTATCCGTTCGACCCTCATCGCCACCACTGCCCTGCTTGCGCTGGCCGCCTGTGGCCAGAAGCAGGACAATGCGTCGACCGCCGCGATGAACAGTGCCGATACGTACAACCAGGCGGACGCGTCCGCGCCCGCCCCGGCGCAAACCCCCGCCATGGGCGCGGCGCAGAGCTTCGTGAACACGGCCGCGGCGAGCGACGCCTTCGAGATCGAGACGTCCAGGCTCGCGCTGACCAATGGTGCCTCGGCCTCGGTGAAGTCCTATGCGCAGAAGATGATCGACGCCCATACCGGCTCGACCGCGAAGCTGAAGGCGTTGTCCGCCGGGATGACGCCGGCGCTCACACCGGACGCGACGCTGAACGCGCAGCAGCAGGCCACACTGGACCAGTTGAAGTCGCTGAAGGGGACCGCCTTCGACCAGGCCTATATCGCGGCCCAGACATCGGGCCACCAGCAGACGCTGGATGCGCTGAAGGGGTATGCGGCGACGGGTGACGCCCCGGCGCTCAAGAGCTTCGCAAGCGATTTGATCCCGACCGTGACGGCGCATCTGAACATGGCGAAGGGTCTGAAGGCGTAACGCGATCAGCCTCCGGCATTATCAAGTCACGGATCGCCCCGAGGGATGGGCATGGCAATTGCCATGTCCATCCCGCTGCTTCTGGGACGCGAGGGTCGCATCTGGATAACCAGGGCCGGGAAGCCTTTGTCAAACGGGGCGGCGGGTCGTGCTGCCTGAAACCGCCGTTCTGCCTGAATGAAGGCGAAGGCCCGGAGCGGGTATATGATTATTCCCCGCTTTCAGATGAACAGTTTGCGGCTCATTCAGCCTGCGGATGAATGTTTCGGCAACTGGTGGCGTATGCCGTAAACAACAACGCCGCCGGTGGCGGGCGACGTGTTGGGTGCCAACACGTCAAACTGACAGAAACGTGCGCTGAGCCGCAGCATCAGATCGCATATCACGCGATAGTTGGCAGCCAGTTGCGACGCGCAAGACCATGCGCGTAGAAATCTTGTTCGACGATATCCAGACCGGTCGTGGCAACCTCTGACAGGGACGTCTCCCTCAGCGGTGTAACACCTCCACTCTGCCACATTGATGTCGTCGGGGGGGCTTCCTGCCCTTTCGCTGCGGCATGATCCAGAAAAGATCATTCACGCTCACACTCGTACCTTCCGGGAGCAGGCGTTCGTTCGGACGATGGCGGCCTGCTGGGGTTGACCGGATTCCATCAGGTCAGATGGCGCAGGCGTGCTGAAAGCGCAGACGCCTCAGCTCGATCACATTTGCATGTGAACATTGTCACATATGTGAAAAACCTTGGTCATAAGGAGACCTTCTCCCAAATCTCCCATGGAGGAATAGTTGAACAAGAACTGGACCGGCTTGGCCGGTATCGGTGGCGTTTGCCTGTGCGCCCTGATCCCCCAAATGGCACTTGCCCAGACGGCTGGCACAATCGCCGCCGAAGATCAGGCCAAGGACGATGTCGTCGTGACGGCCCAGCGGGTGCGCAAGTCCGTGGTCATGGAACTGCCCAACTCGCCCAAGGCGCGTGCGATCGTGACGCAGGACTATATCGAGCACACCGTGCCGGGACAGTCGATCTTCAACGCGATCAACCTGGTGCCCGGCGTCAACTATGTCGCGGGCGACCCTTATGGCGGCAATGGCGGCGGCATTCGCATGCGCGGCTTCGACGCCAGCCGCATCGCCTTTACCTTTGACGGCCTGCCGCTCAACGATGCGGGCAATTATGCCATCTATGCCAACCAGCAGATCGATCCCGAACTGGTCCAATCGGTCAACGTCAATTTCGGGTCGACCGATGTGGACTCGCCGACAGCCAGCGCGGCGGGCGGTACGGTCAATTACCGCACGATCCTGCCGACCGAGGCAATGAGCGCGACGGCGGTCTATTCGCATGGCAGCGGCAACATGAACCGCGTCTTCGGCCTGATCAACACGGGTGATCTGACGTCCAGCGGAACGCGCGCCTGGGTTTCGGCCAGCAGCCAGAGCTACGATCTCTATCGCTACGCCAATGTCCGCAAGAGCCAATATAATGCGCGGATCTATCAGCCTCTGGGTGGCAAGGACTTCCTGTCCCTTGCCGGCTTCTGGTACCAACATCGCAACAACGGCTATGGCACGCCCTCGCTCGCCAACATCAACAGCGTGCTCGGCAATCCCTATCCGGCATCCACGAACGGGCCGGTTCGGGTCGACCTGACCCGTGCCCAGTTCGACAAGCTGTTCGCCGACCAGAGCAACAGCTATCTTAAAAGCCCCATCTGTGCGCTTCCGTCGCAGCTTCAGGCCGCGAACGGCACGGTACAGGACGACCGATCGAGCTGCACCAATACGCGGCAGATCGGCCTGAACCCGGTCGATACCGGCAATCTCCGATTCAACAGTCTGTTCACCCTGACGGACCGCGTGACCTTCTCGTTGGATGGCGGCTATACCTATACCCGCGCCAATGGCGGCGGCTCGACGGTGTTTGCCGAAAGCGATGCCAATGCGGGCGCGAAGGGAGCCAATGGCAACCAGTTCGGGCGTATCGGGGCGGGCGTTGCCAAAGGCCGCGATCTCAACGGCGATGGCGATACGCTGGACTATGTCCGCGCCTATTACCCGTCCAATACCCTGACCAACCGCCTGATCGCGATCGCGGGCCTACGGTATGATATCGATCCGAACAACCTTCTGCGCCTGGCCTATACCTGGGATCGCGCCCGGACGCTGCAGACTGGCGAGGCCAGCTATCTGCGCCCCGATGGTACGCCCTGGCTGCCCTTCAGCACGAGCGATGTCAGCAATCCCCATGCGATGCTGGATGCAGCCGGTCATGGGCTCAACAAGCGCCATCGCCTGACCTATTCGATCCTGCATCAGCTGTCGGGCGAATATCGCGGCAAGCCATTCGACGATTCCCTATCGCTGACGGTTGGCCTGCGCGCCGCACTGTTCCGGCGCAACATGAACAATTACTGCTACACTATTCCGGGCAGCAGCAACGAAGCCTATTGTACGTCGCAGACCCAGGCGCAGGTCCAGGCCGACAGCCGGACCGCGAAATTCGCGCCGCCCTATACGGGTCGCATCAAGGAATATCGCGCGCTCCTGCCCAATGTCGGCCTGACCTGGCAGATGACGCCGGTGCTCAGCCTGTTCAGCAGCTATACCAAGGGCTTCTCTGCGCCGAGCACCGAAGTCTATGCCTATGACGACAAGGTCGTTCGCCCGCTCGGCGATGAGGCAAGGCCCGAGCGGACCGACTCCTATGATCTCGGTCTTCGCTACACCATGGGGATCGCGCAGGCGCAGCTGGGCGGCTGGTACATCCATTACGACAATCGCATCGTCAACGTGACTACCCCGGTAGAGGGCGGCGGGACGATCAGCACCGCCCGCAATGTCGGCGCGGTCGACAGCAAGGGCATCGATGCCTCGCTGTCGATCAGTCCGACCAAATGGCTGTCGCTCTACGGCTTCACGTCTTACATGACCGCCACGCTGAAGGACGATGTCATGAACGCCGCGACCGGCAAAGTGGCCATTGCGACGAAGGGCAAGTCGTTGGTCGATACGCCCAACTGGCAATATGGCGGCCGGGCGCAGGTCAACCTGCCGTTCGGCGTGATCGGACTGTCGGCCAAGCATGTCGGCGACCGCTTCGTGACCGATGTCAACGACGTGAAGGCGGCGGGCTATACGCTGGTTGATCTGGATGCCCAGATCGGCATGGACTGGGTCGGCCTGAAAAAGACCTATATCCAGCTGAACGTCGTCAACCTGCTCAACAAGGCCTATTTTTCCAATCTGGGCACGGCCACGAGCAATGGCGGCTTCTTCAATTTCGGCAATCCGCGCACGCTGATCGCAAGCGTCCATTTCCAGTTCTGATACAGTCTTCGAAACGGAACGGCCCGGACGCAACGGCGCGAAAGCCCCGTTGCGTCCGGATTTTGGTCATGAGGCGGGGGAACAGATGATGACGCGCAAGACGATACGGGGTGTGGTGGCGATGCTGGCGGCCGGGTTCGTGCAAGCATCCTCCATGGCGGAGCAGGCCAAGGTCCCGGAGCTGACACTGATTGGCATGACGGCGATCCCCCATGACACTCGCCTTCAGGGCATCGCGGTGGGTGGATTGTCCGGGCTCGACCGCCTGCCTGGCGGTGACTATCTTGCCATTTCGGACGACAAGGGCGACGGACGGCCGCCACGCTTTTACCGGCTGTCGATCACGCTCGATCCGGTGCGCCACCGGATGCGGGTGCGGTTGAACGGGCAGGTGTCGCTGCGTGACGCCCATGGCACGCCATTCCCCACCGATCGCTCGGTGGTCGACCCCGAGGCTATTCGTCATGCCCGTGGAAACAACGTCTATTGGTCGTCGGAGGGGACTTGGAGTGCCGACCCCGCCCGGCGCGTTCAACCCGCCATCTATGAGAGCGATGCGACGGGACGCATCCTGCGCCGCTTTTCGCTGCCGGCTGCGTATCTCTACGACGACAACCGAACGCTCGGCGCGGTGTCAAACGGGGTGATCGAAGGACTGGCGGTCGGGCCGCAGGGCACAGTCTACGCGATTAACGAGGCACCCGCCTATCAGGACGACCAGGCCGATGGCGAATCCAACACGGTCATGCGCCACCGGCTGACCAGCTTCGACCCGAAGAGCGGCAAGCCGCTTCATCAATATCTGTATGAGGTACCCGGCGGGCGATATAGCGTATCCGAGTTGCTGGCGATCGACGACCGGCATTTTTTGTCGATCGAGCGCATCCTTCCCTTTGATGCGCGCAAGGGCGTCATGGCCAGGATCGTTCTGTCGGGCATCGCCGATCGAACGACCGATATCCTGTCCTGTCCAGCACTGACATCCTGCCCGGCTGTCCCAATGACCCGCGCGGTGCTGCTCGACCTGCCGGAGCGGTATCAGGGTCGTAAAATCGACAATCTTGAGGGTATGGCCTGGGGGCCGAGACTACGGGATGGTCGCCGAACTCTTATTGTTGAGGCGGACGACAATTTCAGCAAGGCCGAGGAGTCCCAGTTCCTCGCATTCGCGTGGCGCAACCCGATGTTTGGTCCCGGCGATTGATGGTGCATTATCCGCAAGCGAGTGGAAGAATACACTATGGGCCAGGCTCTACACGGGAGCGCTTTCAGCTTGGCAGAGGCGTTTTCGATCGGGTTGAAGTCGGACGAATAGGGCGGAAGGAAGAGCAGCCGGGCACTACGTTCCTCGATCGCCGTTCGAGCCGCAGCGCTCTTGTGGGCAGGCAGGTGGTCGAGGATCACGACATCGCCGGGTTTTCAGCGTCGGAACGAGCACCTGGGCGACCCAGGCTGCGAACCACGCCCCGGTCATCGGGCTATCGATCACGAGCGGGGCGGTCATGCCCGACAGCCGCAAGCCCCCGACGAAGGTAATTGTCTTCCAGTGGCCGTGCGGCACGGCCATGCGCAGCCGCTGTCCACGCGGGGCACGTCCGTAGCGGCGCGCCATCTTCGTGCTGGCACCGGTTTCGTCGACGAAGACCAGCTTTTCCGGGTCAAGGTCGAGCTGGCCGTCGAACCAGGCCTCGCGGGCGCTCAGAACGTCGGGGCGATCCTGTGCCTGCGCATGGCCGGTCTCTTTTTGCGCATATGCCCGTGGCGCGCAAAGAACCGCCACAGCGTCGATACCGCCACCGCGATCCCCTCGTCGGCCAGCGCCACGCGCAATTCGGCAAGGGTGATATCGAACGCCGCTTCGTACAGCGCCCAGATCCGCACTGCCTTGGCCTCGGTCGCGGCTGAGCGCGTGTCACCGCCCTGTGGTTTGGCCGCGGGCTTTCCCGGATTCCGCTGACGCGCCGCCCACCGCACCGCACTGGCCGCACTCACCCCAAACCGCACAATCCGCGGCCTTCACGCCGTACTTATGTATCGTTCGATAGAGCGCCGCCAGGATATGAGTTTTGGGTATCTGCTGCCTGGTGCCCATCCGACTTTCGTCGCTCGTAAGCGCTGTTGCGCGGTCACCTTGCTGATGGCGGCATAACCGGGGACGGATTGGCCTTTCTGGATAGCAGCAAGGCCTACAGCCATGACGATGTCATGTGACGATACTGGCACGAGGCCGGTTCG
>NZ_MQUI01000109.1:0-1323 GCF_001970915.1 Sphingomonas sp. Sph1(2015) | reverse complement strand
GGGAGTGTCAGGAATTTCGTGTGCGGGCGGGCATAATGGGAAAGAAGGAGCCCCGAAATGTCCCGACGCAAAGAGCCTGCGATACCGAACGATCTGCTGGATCAGCTGCTGGCTGGCGCTGATGCTGGTACCGCGCTGGCGCAGGGCGGCCTGCTGGATGCGCTGAAGAAGGCGCTGACGGAGCGCGCTTTGAACGCGGAGATGGATTATCATCTGGCCGGAGACGACGGCACCGGCAACTCGCGCAACGGCTACGGCCGGAAGACGATCACGACCGATACCGGCAAGCTGGCGATCGACGTACCACGTGACCGGCAGAGCAGTTTCGACCCGCAGCTGATCGCCAAATACCAGCGGCGCTTTCCGGGCTTCGACGAGAAGATCGTGTCGATGTACGCGCGCGGCATGAGTACCCGCGAGATCACAGGACACCTGCACGATCTGTACGGCATCGACGTATCGCCGGACCTGATCTCGAGCGTGACCGACGCGGTGCTCGACGAGGTGGCGATCTGGCAGCAGCGGCCGCTCGACCCGGTCTACCCGCTCGTATTTTTCGACGCCTTGCGGGTGAAGATCCGTGACGAAGGCATGGTGCGCAACAAGGCGATCCACATCGCGCTCGGCGTCCGCGCCGACGGCGCCAAGGAGGTGCTGGGCCTGTGGCTGGAGCAGAACGAAGGGGCCAAATTCTGGCTCAGGGTCATGAACGAGCTGAGGAACCGCGGCACCGAGGACATCCTGCTCGCCGTGGTCGATGGCCTGAAGGGCTTTCCGGAAGCGATCACGGCCGTGTTCCCCGACGCCGTGGTTCAGACATGCATCGTCCATCTGCTGCGCAATTCCATGGACTTTGTGTCCTGGAAGGACCGCAAGGGCCTGGCGACTGCGTTGAAGGAGATCTACCGCGCGCCCAGTGCCGAGGCGGCCGAGCAGGCCCTGACTGCGTTCGAGGCGGGTCCTTGGGGAACCCGCTATCCCGCCATTGCCCAGAGCTGGCGGCGCGCCTGGGCCGAGGTCATCCCGTTCTTCGCCTTTCCCGACGAGGTTCGGCGGATCATCTACACCACCAACGCCATCGAGGCGCTGAACTCGAAACTGCGCCGGGCCGTCCGTGCACGCGGCCATTTCCCCAGCGACGAGGCCGCCACCAAGCTGCTCTACCTGATCTTGAACCGGTCGGAAAAAGAGTGGAGGATGCCACCACGTGAGTGGACCATGGCCAAGGCACAGTTCGCCGTCATCTTCGGCGAACGCTTCATCAGGGCCATGGCGGCGTAATGTTCAGCCGCCCGCCCGCACACGAAATTCCTGACACTCCCA
>NZ_MQUI01000108.1:0-1359 GCF_001970915.1 Sphingomonas sp. Sph1(2015) | reverse complement strand
CCCTTTATGGATGGCCCGCCCCTAAACCGAACCGTTGTTATCGCACGACAGCGGGTCGTTTGAGGAAGGAGCCAAGGTCATGGACGTATCGGTTCTCGGGATCGATCTGGGCAAGAACAGCTGCAGCGTGGTGGGTCTGGATGCGACGGGCAAGGTCGTCGTGCGCCGACGGATGCGTCGCGAGACGGTCATCACCTATGCGGCGACCTTGCCGCCCTGCATCGTCGCGATGGAAGCCTGTTGCGGTGCGCATCACATGGGTCGCGCACTGGCACGACACGGGCATGCGGTGCGGTTGATGTCGCCGGAATATGTCCGCCCCTACGTCAAGGCGCAGAAGAACGACGACCGCGATGCCGAGGCGATCGCGGAAGCGGCAACCCGGCCGACCATGCGGTTCGTCGAACTGAAGACGGAGGAGCAGCTCGATATGCAGACGCTGCACCGTATCCGGGACCAGCTCGTCGGAGATCGGACCTCGTTGATGAACCAGATCCGAAGCCTGCTTCTCGAGCGCGGCCACATCGTGCCGCAAGGCCGCGCCAAGCTGGCCGTGCGGCTCGGCGAGATGCTGGATGGTGACGAGCCGGTGCTCGGCCCTCGCATCCATCGGCTGGTGAGCGACATGCGCCTGCGCTGGACGGCCCTCGACGAGCGGATCGCCGACCTCGACGCCGAGTTCACCGATGCGGCACGAACGGATGAGAGGACGCGACGACTGCTGAGCATCCCCGGGATCGGCGCGCTCAATGCAACTGCGCTGGTGGCCGCAGTCGGGGATGCTCGGACCTTTGCGCGTGGTCGCGACCTGGCCGCGTGGCTGGGCCTCGTGCCGCGGCAGGCGACGACTGGGGGCAAGCCGCGGCTGCTTGGCATCACCAAACGTGGCAGCCGCTACCTGCGCAAGAACCTGATCCAGGGTGCTCGTGCATCGCTGCCGACCATGAGCAGGAGTGATACGCGGCTCGGCGCGTGGCTACGTGGCCTGCTCTCGCGCTCCCACCCCAACACCGTCGTCGTGGCGCTGGCCGCCAAGATGGCGCGCATTGTCTGGGCGCTGCTGCGTCACGAACGCACCTACGAACCAGTCGCGCAAGCGGTCTGAACGGGATCGGCCGATGCAGCCCGCACCGGCTGGATGATGTCTGCGGGAGGTAAGTGACAGATGGCCTGACAGTCGACCGGTGTCCTGGAACCCTATGGCGTAAAATGGCACTCGATGCCGGCCCCTTTATGAGGACCAGGACGCGCGGATCTCCATCTTGGCCAATGACCTTGCGTCAAAAGGCCGGATACGTTTTCGCAGACTGATCAGAATAGCTGACACAAACCGCTTGCCGACGGGGCGGGCCATACGTT
>NZ_MQUI01000107.1:0-1387 GCF_001970915.1 Sphingomonas sp. Sph1(2015) | reverse complement strand
CTGCCGGGAGGAGGGGCTTTTTACACCGCCCAGGCCCCGATATCCGGCTGCTCGCCGATCAGCGCCAGGCCGTGCGCGATCGAGGTCAACTCACCGCCGGTCGCGATCTTGTCGCCGCCGAACCGGACCTCGAACATCCGCCGGATCGCGGGCATCAGCGAGGTGCCGCCGGTCAGGAACACCCGGTCGATCGCGCCCGCCTCGGTCGCCGCCGCCGTCAGCGCCCGGTCGACCGCCTGCTCGATCCGCGCGAGGTCGGGCGCGATCCAGCTTTCGAAATCCTTGCGCGCGACATTCGCCTCGATCGACAGGCCGCCACCCTCGAAGCGGAATCGTGCCTCTTCCGCCGCCGACAGGTCGCGCTTCACCCGGCCGACCGCGTCGTAGAGGCGATATCCCTGTTCCTCCTCGATGATCGCGATCATCCGGCCGATGGCGTCGGGGTCGAGCGCGGCGCGGCGCAGTTTCTCCAGCTCGGCCAGCGTCTTGCGGTTGCGCATCAGCGCAAGGCGCGACCAGTCGCCGAAATCGGCGAAATAGCCGCGCGGGATTTCGAGTATCTTGTCGAACGAGCGATACTTTCCGCCCGCCCCCAGCAACGGCAGGACGAGATGATCGATCAGCCGCTGGTCGAACCGGTCGCCCGCGATACCGACACCGGCATGGCCCAGCGGCTCGCAACGCCGGTCCGCGCCGGGCGCGGCGATGCGGACAACGGAAAAGTCGCTGGTGCCACCGCCGAAATCGGCGACAAGCACGGTGGCAGGCTCGGTGATGCGCGAGGCATAGCTGAACGCCGCGCCCAGCGGTTCATAGACATAATGGATCTCCGCCCCCAGCCGCGCGAACATCGCGTCATAGCGTTGGCGGGCTAGCGCTTCGTCGGGCCGGTGCCCGGCATATTCGACCGGCCGCCCGACCACGATCCGCGCCGCCTTGCCGTCGAGCGCTCCGCCGCTCCGCGCCGCCATCCGGTCCAGAAAGGCACGGCCCAGCTCCTCGAAGCGATAGCGTTTGTCGAACACGGTGGCATGCTCGAACACGGGCGAGGCGGCGACCGACTTGAACGACTGGATGAACCGGCTGCCGCCCGGAAAGTCGAGATATTCGGCGATCGCCCAGGGTCCTGCCTCGACCTCGATCCCGTCATCCTCCCAGAAACACAGCGCCGAACGGAAGACGGGATCCTCACCCTTGGGTGCCTGGAGGGGGACGAGATGGGACTCGCCGTCCGCGGCACGGGCGACGACCGAGTTGGTGGTGCCGAAGTCGATACCGAGGATGCGGGGTGGGGTGGCGGTCATGCGGCGTCCGCTACACGATGCGGGCGTTGAGGGGAGGGGGTTTTCTATTCTTCTTGCTCCCCTCCCCTCAACGCCCGCATCGT
>NZ_MQUI01000106.1:0-1481 GCF_001970915.1 Sphingomonas sp. Sph1(2015) | reverse complement strand
GAACGCCGTCAACGACCATGCCGAGGCGGAACTGGCCCGGCTGCACGATATCATCGCCGCGCTGCGCCGGCACCGCTTCGGGGCCCGTTCCGAGAAGCTCGACGACGAGCAGTTGGAGATGGCGTTCGAGGATACCGAGACGGCGCTTGGCGTCGTTGCGGCCAGCCTCGATGCCGTAGCGCTCACCCCGCGCGAGCCGCGCCGGCGCAAGACCAACCGCGGCCGGCTGCCAGTCCATCTGGAGCGGGTCGAGCAGGTCGTCGACATCGAGAACAAGGTGTGCGGCTGCTGCGAGGGCACCCTGCACGTCATCGGCGAGGACGTCGCCGAGCGGCTCGACGTGGTGCCCGCGACCTTCCGCGTCCTCGTCACCCGCCGCCCGCGCTATGGCTGCCGGGGCTGCGAGGCGGCACCCGTTCAGGCTCCGGCACCCGCGCATATTGTTACTGGCGGCCTGCCCAGCGAGGGGCTCGTCGCGCAGGTGCTGGTGTCCAAATACGCCGACCACCTGCCTTTGTACCGGCAGGCACAGATCTACGCACGCCAGGGTGTCGAACTCGACCGCTCGACGCTGGCGGACTGGACGGGACGTGCGGCATGGTGGCTGCGGCCCCTGCGCGACCATCTGCTCGACACACTCAAGCGCTCGGGCAAGCTGTTCGCCGACGAAACCGTGGCACCGGTGCTCGACCCGGGGCGCGGCCGTACCAGGCGCGGGCAGCTATGGGCTTACGCGCGCGACGACCGGCCATGGGGCGGCAGCGACCCGCCTGCGGTCGCCTACCGCTACGCACCCGACCGCGCAGCCGAGCAGCCTGTCGAACATCTCGCCGGCTTTCGCGGCGTGCTGCAGGTCGACGGCTACACGGGATACCGCAAACTCGCGCGCGCCGGCGACGTGCAACTCGCCTTCTGCTGGGCGCATGTGCGTCGCCGCTTCTTCGAGCAGGCTACAGGCGGGATGCAGCCGGTTGCCACCGACGTGCTCGCGCGCATCGCACGGCTCTATGCCGTGGAGGCCGACATCCGCGGTCAGTCGGCCGATGCACGCCGTGACGCCCGGCAGGAACGCAGCCGACCGCTCATCGACGACCTGCGCCGTGTACTCGAGATGCGGCTTGGTCAGGTCAGCCGTAAAGGCCGTCTCGCCGAGGCTATCCGCTATGCGCTGAACCACTGGGACGGGCTTTGCCGCTTCCTCGACGACGGGCGTATCGAGCTGGACTCCAACACCGTCGAACGCAGCATCCGACCGCTGACCCTCAACCGCAAGAACGCGCTTTTCGCCGGTTCCGACGATGGCGGCGACAACTGGGCGGTCATCGCCTCACTCATCGAAACCGCCAAGCTCAACCGCGTCGACCCACAGGCCTGGCTGACCGACACTCTCAAGCGCCTTGCGGGCGGCCACCGCATCAATGCACTCGGCGACCTCATGCCATGGGCATACGCCGCCCGCGTGGTGCGTTAACAGCGCTTAC
>NZ_MQUI01000105.1:0-1575 GCF_001970915.1 Sphingomonas sp. Sph1(2015) | reverse complement strand
GCGACATGCTCGCCGCGACCATGGCCGAGCTTGCGGCGCTGCGGGTCGCGGGCAAGGAAACGCAGGCGCAGATCGATGACCTGCGCGCCGAGCGGGCAGCGACCCGCGCCGAGATCGTGCGGCTGAATGAACCGCGCCGGGTTTGTCGGAGGCCCCAACTCCTGAGAGGAAGGGGCTATGACGAGTAAGACGACCAACAAGTTTTCACCTGAGGTGCGCGCGCGGGCGGTGCGGATGGTGCTGGACCACGAAAAGGATCACCCGTCGCGCTGGGCCGCGGTGGTGTCGATCGCGGCGAAGATCGGGTGTGCGGGCCAGACGCTGCATGAGTGGGTAAAGAAGGCCGAGGTCAACAGCGGCATGCGCGCCGGTGTGCCAAGCGACGTTGCCGACCGGATGAAGGTGCTGGAGCGGGAGAACCGCGAGCTGCGCCAGGCCAACGAGATCCTGCGTAAGGCATCTGCATATTTTGCGATGGCGGAGCTCGACCGCCGAGCGAGGTGATGGTGTCGTTCATCGACGCGCATCGCGAGGTGTACGGGGTCGAGCCGATCTGCCGGGTTCTGCCGATCGCCCCGTCGACCTATCATGCTCATGCAGCCAGAAGGATTGAGCCGACCAAGAGGTCGGCTCGGGCTCGGCGTGATGACGCGCTCGGACCGGAGGTGCGCCGCGTGTTCGAGGAGAACTTCCGCGTCTACGGCGTGCGCAAGGTCTGGCGGCAGCTGCGGCGCGAAGGGTTCGACGTCGCCCGCTGCACCGTTGCCCGCCTGATGCGGGCGATGGGCTTGGCCGGCGTGATCCGCGGCAAGCCGGTCCGCACCACTGTCAGCGACAAGGGCGCGCCATGCCCGCTCGACCGGGTCAACCGGCAGTTCCGTGCGCCGGCGCCGAACAGGCTCTGGGTATCGGACTTCACCTATGTCGCGACTTGGGCGGGGTTCGTCTACGTGGCGTTCGTCATCGACACCTACGCTCGCCGGATCGTTGGTTGGCGAGCCAGCAGGACGGCGCATGCCAGCTTCGTCCTGGATGCGCTCGAACAGGCGCTTCACGACCGACGACCGATGCGGGGTGGCGGCCTCGTCCACCACTCCGATCGCGGCAGCCAATACGTGTCGATCAAGTACACCGAGCGCCTTGCCGAAGCGGGAATCGAACCGTCGGTCGGCAGCGTCGGCGACAGCTACGACAACGCTTTGGCCGAGACGATCAACGGCCTCTACAAGGCCGAGGTGATCCACCGGCGCGGGCCGTGGCGCAGCTTCGAGGCGGTCGAGTACGCCACGCTGGAATGGGTCGACTGGTTCAATCATCGCCGGCTGCTCGAGCCTATCGGCAACATCCCGCCCGCCGAAGCCGAAGAGCAATACTATGCTGCCGCGGACATCATCGATATGGCGGCGTGACTCACATCCAACGGCCTCCGGCAAACCCGGGGCGGTTCAGAACGCCGTCAACGACCATGCCGAGGCGGAACTGGCCCGGCTGCACGATATCATCGCCGCGCTGCGCCGGCACCGCTTCGGGGCCCGTTCCGAGAAGCTCGACGACGAGCAGTTGGAGATGGCGTTC
>NZ_MQUI01000104.1:0-1597 GCF_001970915.1 Sphingomonas sp. Sph1(2015) | reverse complement strand
AGGCCCGGGCGGATGCGGTGCGGCGAGCGGGGGGAAGTCGCCCGATCCGATCACCCCGTCCGGTCCCGCGATCCGCCAGCGCCAGCCGGGTTCCGGCTCCAGCAGCCCGCGACGCTGGTCGATGCGGGCGCGGTCCACCGCACCCTGTCTGTCGACGGCCGAGGCCAGCACCGCGATCTCGGAGTCGAGACGCTGGTCCAGCCCGCGCGTGACGATCCCCTCCAGCGCACTCGCCAGACCCCAGCCCGCGAGAAGCAGCGCCGCCAGTATCGCCGCCCCCGAAATCAGGATCATCCGGCCGTGAATGGACCGGGCCAGTCTCACGCGGCCTCTCCGGCGGTCAGGCGATAGCCCATGCCCCGTACGGTTTCGATCAGGTTGGCGCCGATCTTCTTGCGCAGGCGGCCGACGATGACCTCCAGGCTGTTGGAGTCGACATCGGCATCGCCTTCATAGACGCGCTCGAGCAGTTCCAGCCGGGGGATGACCGCTTCCTTGCGCAGCATCAGCGCCGACAGGACGCGCCACTCGAAGGCGGTGAGTTTGAGGGGCAGGCCATCCAGCTCGAACTGCCCGGTCTGGCTGTCGAACGACAAAGGCCCGCAGGTCAGGCGCGGTTGGGCATGGCCCGCCGCGCGGCGAACGAGCGCGCGCAGCCGCATGACCAGTTCCTCGACGCGGAAGGGCTTGGTCAGATAATCGTCCGCGCCCGCCTTGAACCCGGCCACCTTGTCCGACCAGCCATCGCGCGCGGTCAGGATCAGGACGGGCAGGGCGCGCCCGGCCTCGCGCCATTGCCGCAACAGGGTCATGCCGTCGCCATCGGGCAGGCCCAGGTCGAGCACGGCCGCGTCATAGATTTCGGTGTCGCCCGCATGGCCCGCATCCACGCCGCGATCGAACAGGTCGACCGCGCATTGTTCCGCGCGCAGCGCCCGCGCGATGGCGGGACCCAGGGCGGGATCATCCTCGACCAGCAGAATCCGCATGACGTGTCCCTTGTCCCCTTATCGCCCCGCTATCCTCGCATAGCCTAAACCCAATCTGAACCGCGCGGTTCAGCGGGCATCGGGGCGAATCACCTAAAAGCATCTCCATCAACCAAGGAGATCGACAATGTCTCGTTTCCCTATTCCGACCCCCCGTCTGCAGGGCAAGGCGCCGCTGGCCGCCGCCGCGGCCGTCCTGATCGCACTGGGCGCGGGCGGTGGCGCCGCCGCCGTCTCGATGACCCGGCCGACCGTGACCATGGCCCCGACCGTCCAGACGCCCATCGCCAAGCTGTCCTCGACCAGTGGCGTCGTCACCGCCAAGGGGCGGGTGGCCGAAGTGTTCGGTGACCATTTCGTCGTGCAGGACGGCACCGGCCGGGCGATGGTCGCCAGCAACCGCGATGCGATGCCTGCGGTCGGCAGCAACGTGATGGTGCAGGGCCGCTATGACGACGGTATCATGCACGCCCAGTATCTGGTGAATCCGCAAGGGACGGTCACCCCGGTCGGCCCGCCCCCGCCGGGTGGTCCGCGTGGCCCCGGCGGTCCGCGCGGTGACGGCCCGCCCCCGCCTCCGCCGCCCCCTGGCGGTCCGGGCGGACCGC
>NZ_MQUI01000103.1:0-1641 GCF_001970915.1 Sphingomonas sp. Sph1(2015) | reverse complement strand
TATGAGGACCAGGACGCGCGGATCTCCATCTTGGCCAATGACCTTGCGTCAAAAGGCCGGATACGTTTTCGCAGACTGATCAGAATAGCTGACACAAACCGCTTGCCGACGGGGCGGGCCATACGTTTTACGGTTGCCGCTTGCCCTGCCCCCGCGATCCGGCGATGAGCGCCCAAACCTGAAGGAATTGAAGATGTCGATCCTGTCCGACCGCTGGATTCGCGAAGCCGCGCAGACCCAAGGCATGATCGAACCGTTCGTCGAGAGCCAGCGCCGCGACGGCTGCATCAGCTATGGCCTGTCATCCTACGGTTATGACGCGCGGGTGGCGGACGAATTCAAGATCTTCACCAATGTCGACAGCGCGGTCGTCGACCCCAAGGACTTCGCGTCGAACAGCTTTGTCGACCGCAAGACCGATTGCTGCATCATCCCGCCCAACAGCTTCGCGCTGGCGCGGACCGTCGAATATTTCCGGGTGCCGCGCGACGTGCTGGTCATCTGCCTCGGCAAATCGACCTATGCGCGGTGCGGGATCATCGTGAACGTCACGCCCCTGGAGCCGGGCTGGGAGGGCCATGTGACGCTGGAATTTTCCAACACCACGCCGCTGCCCGCCAAGATCTACGCCAATGAAGGCGCCTGCCAGTTCCTCTTCCTGAAGGGCAACGAACCCTGCGAAACCAGCTATGCCGACCGGGCGGGCAAATATATGGGCCAGCGCGGGGTTACGCTGCCTCGCTTATAATAAGGATTTAAGCAAGGGCGGGCTGGCGCGGTATCCTGTCGGTCCGCGCCTCGCCGACCGGGCATGTCCAGACGCAGCAGCGCCCGGACCTGCCCTTATCGCTTTACCGCGCGGCGATCGCCTGCGGCAGATGGCGCAGGCCCGTGCGGGCCACGGTGTGCGACGACAGGATCGCCCCCGACGGCATATCCATCGCAATGGCCTTTTCCTGCAGCACCGCATCGTACAGCGCGCGCGCATCGGCGGCGCGGCCGGTCTTGGCATAGACTGCGGCGAGGTTGAGCATCAGTTCCGGGCTGTTCGGATCGGTGCGACGTTCTGCAAGCAGAGTCCGCTCGGCGGCGGTGAAATTGCCCGCCGCGATTTCCTGAAACCCCGTGCGCTGCGGCCAAGAATCCTGGGCCATGGCCGGGGTCGCCATGCCCGCCGCCGCCACAAGCAACACCGAAAACAGTCCAC
Organism: Sphingomonas sp. Sph1(2015); assembly: GCF_001970915.1. NCBI lineage: Bacteria > Pseudomonadati > Pseudomonadota > Alphaproteobacteria > Sphingomonadales > Sphingomonadaceae > Sphingomonas > Sphingomonas sp. Sph1(2015). The sequence continues at coordinate 434 of NZ_MQUI01000103.1, read as the reverse complement.
GCATATCCCGCCTCCTATGTTTCACTTTTGTGACTGGAGAGTGTCACTTTTGTGAAACGTGCGCAAGCGGCGAAAGATGCGCAATTATGGGGCGATGCAAATGGTCGTGGGGCGGCGTTTCCATGCTCCCGCCTCGACGGGGTTTGGAGTCCGTCGGACGCGTTGAATGTATTCGTTGCTTCAGCGACTGGCCTACCTGGCCATCATCGTGTGCCGGGGATGAGGAGGGAGCGCAGGGCGTGGCCTTCGACTGCGCTCAGGCTGAACGGAATGAGGGTACAATCCTATCACCCGTGGAGAGGAATGGGGCACGGCCTTAGACTGCAACGGCAATGCCTTGAGCCAATATGAGCCCCTCCCCTTAAGGGAGGGGTTGGGGTGGGGCCTCTCCACGGACGCCTCGCCTGCGGATACGCCCCACCCCCGTCCCCTCC
>NZ_MQUI01000102.1:0-1649 GCF_001970915.1 Sphingomonas sp. Sph1(2015) | reverse complement strand
CGCGTCGGGGAAGGCCATCAAGGCGATAGCGCGGGACCTGCACCTGTCGCGCAAGGTGGTGCGCAAGGCGATCCGGGCGCCGGAAGCGGACATGGGGTATCGGCGGGAGGTACAGCCGCTGCCGAAGCTGGGGCCATTTCAGGCGCGACTGGATGCGTTGCTGGAGGAAGATGAGGCACGGCCGCGGCGCGAGAAGCTGCGCCTCACGCGCATCCACGACCTGCTGCTGCGCGAGGGGTTCGACGGCTCGTACGACGCGGTGCGGCGTTATGCGGCCCGCTGGCGCCGGGCGCGACGTCGCGATGTGATGAATGCGCCGGCGTTCATCCCGCTGCTGTTCCGGCCGGGCGAGGCTTACCAGTTCGACTGGAGCCACGAGGACGTGGAGATTTCGGGCAAGCCGATTGCCAAGTGAAGGTCGCGCATGTCCGGCTATGCGCGTCGCGGGCAATGTATGTGCGAGCCTATCCCCGCGAGACACAGGAGATGCTGTTCGACGCGCATGCGCGGGCGTTTGCCTTCTTCGGAGGTGTGCCGAGGCGCGGCATCTACGACAACATGAAGACGGCGGTCACGAGCGTGTTCACGGGCAAGGAGCGTGTCTTCAACCGGCGCTTCCTGGTCATGGCCAACCATTACATGGTCGAGCCGACCGCCTGCTCGCCGGCGTCGGGCTGGGAGAAAGGTCAGGTCGAGAACCAGGTGCAAACCGCACGCGGCCGCTTCTTCCAGCCACGCCTGCGATTTACCAGCCTCGAGGAGCTGAACGGTTGGCTGGAGGCCGAGTGTCGGCGCTGGGCAGAGTTGCACCAGCATCCCGAGCAGAAGGAACTGACGGTTGCTCAGGCCTGGGCTGCCGAGCGCAGCGTGCTCCAGCCTGTTGTCGCACCCTTCGACGGCTTTCATGAGAGCGAGCATGCGGTAAGCGGCACATGCCTCATCAGCTTCGACCGCAACCGCTACTCCGTTTCTGCCAGGATAGTGCGACGTGCCGTTCAGGTCCGCGCCTATGCCGACCGCATCGTCGTGCGCTGCGACGGGGAAGTCGTCGCCGACCATCCCCGGTTTTTCGGCCGGGACCGGACCATCTACGACCCGTGGCATTATTTGCCGGTGTTGGCGACCAAGCCGGGCGCCCTGCGGAACGGCGCGCCGTTCCAGGGCTGGGAGCTGCCGCCTGCGCTGGCACGACTGCGGCGCAAGCTTGGCGTCGGTGACGATGCCGACCGGCGGTTCGTGCGGGTGCTGGCCGCGGTGCTCGACGACGGACTCGAGGCGGTGGAAGCGGCCGTGCGCGAAGCATTGCTGGCCGGCGTGGCCAGCGACGACGTCATCGTCAACATCCTGGCCCGCCGGCGCGAACCGCCGCGACCGCTGACTATTGTCACGCCAGAAGACCTGGCGCTGCGCCATCCGCCCCGCGCCGACTGCAACCGCTATGACAGCCTGCGAGGCCTCCATGCAGCGGCATGAGATGATGACGGCCATGACCGAGTTGGGGCTGAAGGGCATGGCTGGCGCTTTCGACGAGGCGGTCACTACCGGTCTCCAGCGCAAGCGCACGACCATGGAGGTCCTGACCGACCTGCTGCGTGCCGAGGCGACGCACCGCCATGCAGCCTCGGTCCGTTACCGGATGTCGGCCGCCA
>NZ_MQUI01000101.1:0-1652 GCF_001970915.1 Sphingomonas sp. Sph1(2015) | reverse complement strand
CATACGAGTGCTCGTATGACCAGTCGTAGAACCGAGAACTTCCCGCACCGCTCGCACCCTCGTCAAAGGCGACAAGCATCCCGGCTACCGGCGCTACCGCAAGGTGGCCTGCTGACCACGCTTACTTAAGCGTGATGGCAGGACCTATTATTTCCGGCGTTCGATACCGCTGGCACAAAGGCAGCGGTTCGGTGGGAAACGCGAGTGGGTCCGGTCGCTCGGCACGAAAGATCGGAAAGAAGCCAAGAGGCTCATACCCGCCTGTTTGATCGCGTTTGATAAAGCGATGGATGGCGACACCTCGAACGCATCGGAGGAACGCCACGCAGAACCCTTCAAGCCTCCGGAAGCGTTTGCAGAGGCAACGGAACCCCACAACACGCCCAAACGCCCTGCGGTGCCTCTCCTAGCCACCTTTGAGGCATATGCGGCGGAGCAACGCATTAAACCGGGCACCGCTGCCGAATGGCGCTCTATGCTGAAAGCGCTCGTTGCGTTCGTGGGTCATGATGACGCCAATGCCCTTACCGTGTCAGACATTGATGAATGGCGCGACGCCTTGCTTTCAAAACCCGGTAGAGGCGGAAGGCTTCGGTCGCCCGGTACAGTGAAAGACAAATATCTTTGCGCGGTCAGGGCTACATTAGCATGGGCTGTCTGACGTGCCCCCCGTTTCTTCATCCAGGTGGAACTAGAGACCGGCCCCTCAAAGGGACGGACGGAATGAAGCGGAAGCAATTCTCGGAAGAGCAGATCATCGGCATCCTGAAGGAGGCCGAGGCGGGCGCAGTGGTGACGGAGTTGTGCCGCAAGCACGGGATGTCGAGCGCGACCTATTACGCGTGGAAGGCGAAGTTCGGCGGCCTGGAGGTGTCCGACGCGAAGCGCCTGCGGTCGCTCGAGGAGGAGAACGCCCGGCTCAAGCGGCTGCTCGCGGATACGATGCTCGACAACGCGGGGTTGAAAGACCTGCTGTCAAAAAAGTGGTGACGCCCGCCGCGAAGCGGCAAGCGGTTGCGCATCTCCAGGCGACCTTGGGGATGAGCGAGCGGCGGGCATGCGCAGTTGTCGGAGCGGATCGCACGAGCATGCGGTATCGCTCGTGCCGGACAGATGATGGCGACCTGCGGTCGCGGCTGTGCGAGTTGGCACAGCAGCGTCGGCGGTTCGGCTATCGACGGTTGCACATCCTGCTGCGCCGGGACGGCATCACGATCAACCGCAAGAAGACCCAGCGGCTCTACCGGGAGGAAGGTCGGTCAGGCGCCGGAAAGGACGAAGGCGCGCCGTGGGCGCGCGGGCACCTTCACCGGTGCTGGCGCTCCCCAACCAGCGCTGGAGCCTCGACTTCGTCCACGACCAGCTTGTCACCGGGCGGCGGTTCCGTGTGCTCAACATCGTTGACGACGTGACGCGCGAATGCCTCCGGGCGGTAGTCGACACGTCAATTTCGGGCCGGCGGGTCGTGCGCGAACTGGCCGATCTGATCGCCGAGCGTGGCAGGCCGAAGATGATCGTCAGCGACAACGTCCTATGTCGGGAAGCAGCGGCGGGTTTTGGCCAGCAGATATCGATGCGCCGACAACCATCGGCGCGGCATGCAATCTGAGCCAGATGGCTCCCACCGTCAACGGGATCGCTCCCTGCCATAG
>NZ_MQUI01000100.1:0-1667 GCF_001970915.1 Sphingomonas sp. Sph1(2015) | reverse complement strand
TAGCACATTGGGAAGCGCTGGTTCGGGGGCCGCTATGGCCCTGATGAAGGCAAGGCCGCGAAGCGGCCGCAGGCTTCATCAGGGCAAGCCATGGTCGGTCAGCAGGTATCTAAAGTGAGGTTGTCGAGACAACACTTTGGAGGCCGACCGACCATGACCAAGCTCACCTCTACGCCTGCCGGCGCCGTGCTGGTAGCCATCGATATGTCCAAGAACCGGCAGGAGGTCCTTATCGAGCGACCGGAAGGCGGCCGGCGCCGGCGGATGACCGTCATGGCGACCAAGGAGGACTATGACGGCTTCGTCGAGCAGCTCGCTGCCATCGGTCGTCCCATCATCGTCGGGTTCGAGGCGACGGGTAATTACCATCGCACGCTGGCGCACCGGCTGCTGACGGCGGGGTTTGAGCTGCGCCTCATCTCGTCGGTCGCGCTCGCCCGAACACGCGAGGCGTTGCACAATGGCTGGGACAAGAACGACCCCAAGGACGCGCAGGTCATCCTCCACATGCTGCGGATCGGTGCGACGCAGCGCTATGTGGACCCGCTCGCCGCGGGCATCAATGACCTGCAGGAACTCTCGAAGACCCACGAGACGATCTCCAGGATGAAGACGCAGACCTGGCACCGGATCCTGACCCACTATCTGCCGCTGTACTTCCCCGAGATCGCCCGCTTCGCAGGTAACAGCCGGTCCGACTGGTTTCTCGCGCTCATCGAGCGGTTTCCGACGCCGGCCACCATCACGGCACTGGACCGCGAGGCGTTCTCGGCCGCGGCGTGGCCGCTCATCGGCCGCAAGGTCTCCAAGGCACGCCTCATCAACGACATCTACGAGACGGCGTTCGCCTCGACGGCACTGCCGGTGCCGGAGGACTCCGCCGCCGTCACCATGTTCCGCATGGTCATTGCACAGGGCCGCAGCCTCATCCACCAGCGCGACGAGATCGAGCGGCTGGCTCATGCGCGGCTCGCCGATGACGTCGACTACCAGCTGCTGCGCAACATTCCGGGCATCGGTCCGATCAATGCGCTGACCATCCTGGCCGAGGCCGGTGATCTGCGCCGCTTCAACCATCATCGCCAGTTCCTGAAGTTTTGCGGCCTCGATCTCGCGACCTGCCAGTCGGGCACGTTCCGCGGCCGCACCAGGCTGTCCAAATACGGCAACGCGCGCCTGCGCCGCACCTTCTGGATGGCTGCCCAGGTCGCCGCGCGTCAGCGCGACAACAGCTTCCGCGACAAGCTCGGACGATACATTGCCGGGCACGCGGACGATGCCGACCGTCGCCGCAAGGCGATGACGGCGCTCACCGCCAAGATGGCGCGCGTGGCTCACGCCGTCATCAAGACGGGAACAGAGTACCGGCCGTTCCTCGAACGGTCGGATGCCAGGTGGAAGGACCCCTCTCTGCAAGTGCCGTGAGGGCGCTCCTCGAGCGACCCTGTAGATAATGTTCGGGCCTTCCACCTGGGTGCGTATCTCGTTTTAAGGATGGTGAGGACCACGGTCGCCCCGGCGCCGCTGGATCCTGCGTTTGCTATGGCAGGGAGCGATCCCGTTGACGGTGGGAGCCATCTGGCTCAGATTGCATGCCGCGCCGATGGTTGTCGGCGCATCGATATCTGCTGGCCAAAACCCGCCGCTGCTTCCCGACATAGGACGTT